>NZ_DASVUM010000169.1:0-20275 GCF_036387035.1 Pseudomonas sp.
AGATACGCATTCGCGGAAATCAGCCGGTCGCCCAGCGAACCCACGGTTTCACCGTTGTCCAGCCGCAGCTCAGGGTTTGCGTTCAACACCGCTAGCACATCATCGCCGGTCACCGCCGCGACTTTCAGCCCCTGCACACCCAACTCAACAGCGATACGCCGCACTTCCCGCGCGGCCGCCAGCGGATTGGCCGCGCCCATGTTGCTGATCAACCGCAGCCGCCGTTGACCGGTCCCGCGCGCCTGCCCCACGAACGGCAGCACGCGACGCATGCGCTCGCTCAACAGCGGGTCGAAACCTGCTTCGGGGTCGCTGAGCCGCGCCTGTTGCGCCAGAGCAATGGTGCGCTCGGCCAGGCACTCGAACACCAGGTAATCGAGCTCGCCCTTCTCGGCCAGTTCGACCGCCGGTTCAATGCGATCACCGGAATAACCGGCGCCCGCGCCAATGCGTAATGTCTTCATTCAAAACACTCCCAGCAGCAGGGCGGTGAGGGTCATCAGCACCGATGCGCCAAACAGAAACGGGATGGTGAAACGCTGATGGTCGGCCAGCTCAACCTTGCACAGCCCGACCAACAGGAACGTCGCCGGCGTCAGCGGACTGACCGGAAAGCCAGTGGTGTGCACGCCCAGCAACGAGGCCTGCGCCACTTGCAGCGGATCGACGCCCAGCGAGCGGCCGACTTCGGCGATCACCGGCATCACGCCGAAATAGAAGGAATCGGGATCGAACAACAAACTCAGCGGCATCGACAGGAAACCCACCACCATCGGAATCAGCTTGCCGTGGCCGGCCGGGATCTGCGCCACCGCCACTTCGGCCATGGCCTTGAGCATGCCGGTGCCTTGCATGATGCCGGTGAACACCCCGGCGGCGAGAAGAATGCTGGCCATGGTCAGGGCCGTCTTGGCGTGGGCATCGATGCGCGCGCGTTGAGCGTCGACGTTGGGGTAATTGATGCACAGCGCCAGCACCGTGCCGACCATGAACATCACCACCGGGTCCACCCAGCCGGCAATCATCACTGCCATGACCACGACGGTCAGGACCAGGTTGAGCCAGAACAGGCGCGGTCGGCGCAGCACTGCTTCCTGGTCGGTCAGCACCCGTTGCGGCACCACATCGATGTTCTGCGCCGTGGTTTGGAAGCGGCCAAGCCCCAGGCGCTTTTCCTCACGACGCCCGAGCATCCAGGCGCAGAAGAAAACAAACGCCAGCCCGACGATCTGCACCGGGATGAGCGGCTGGAACAGCTCGGACACCGGCACGTGCAGCGCCGCAGAGGAGCGCAGCACCGGCCCGGTCCACGGCAGGAAATTCACCCCGGCCGCCATCGCCGCGACGCAGGCCAGAATCCGTCGATCGATGCCCAGCCGGGTGTACAGCGGCAGCATGGCCGGGATGGTGACCAGAAAGGTCACCGCGCCGGAACCGTCGAGGTGCACCAGCAAGGCCAGCAGCGCTGTGCCGACGACGATTCGCGTAGGACGCGTGCCCACCGTGCGCAGGATGCGGTCGATGATCGGGTCGAGCATTCCGGCATCGGTCATGACCCCGAAGAACAGAATGGCGAACACGAACATGCCCACAACGGGGGCGACGTTCTTGATACCGGTGATGATGAAGCCACTGGTTTGCAGACCGAATCCGCCGATCAGCGCGGCGAGGATGGGCAAGGCAATCAGGGCGACCAGGGGCGAAAGGCGCTTGCTCATGACGGCGGCGAGCAGGCAGAGGATGGTAATGACACCGAGGATGGCGAGCATGGTTTGATCCTTCGTCGTCCCTGACCGGCGCGCGGCGGGATGAACTGTTGTTGTTTTCAGCGAGTATCGAAACGGGGGTAAGCTTTGTAAATTGAAATGTTCAGCGCCCTGCCTTCGGAAAAACCGAATCATCCCCCGTGATGAAGATGTGGAAAACCACGCCATGAAGAACTCGATCCAGCACATCCGCGCCTTCCTGGCCGTCGCCCGCACAGGCAGCTTCGCCAAGGCGGCGCTGGAGTTGAACCTGTCGCCGTCCGCCCTGACCGTACAAATCCAGCAACTGGAAGAATGGCTTGGCGTTGCGCTGCTCGAACGCGGCCCGCGTCAGGTCGCCCTGACGGCGGCGGGCCAGAACAATCGCGGGCCCATGGAGAAACTGCTGCTGGACCTGGACAACATTGTCAGCGGCTCGCGGGACCTCGCGGCGCTGCGCAGGGGGGTGGTGACCATCGCCGCCCTGCCCTCTCTGTGCTCGGGAACGCTGCCACCGATGCTAAAAACCTTCCGCGAGCGATTTCCCGGCGTTGAAGTGCGCTTGCGTGACGTGGTCGCGCAGCGGATTGATGCGCTGGTGCGCGAGGGCGAAGTGGATTTCGGATTGGGCGTGCGTGCCCGCATGGGCCATGGGCTGGCGTTCGAGGTGGTGATGGTCGACCGGCTGAGTCTGTTCGTTCCTGCCGATCATCCGCTGGCACGCAAACGTACGGTCACGCTGCAGGCGTTGGCTGGACAGCCGATCATTCTCACCGGCCGCGACAGCAGCGTGCGCGAGCGGGTCGAGCAATTGTTTGCCGAAGAAGGACTGGCGCTGACGCCCGGACTGGAAGCGAACTACATGTCGACGGTCATGGCGCTGGTGCGGCAGGGCCTGGGGGTGACACTGTTACCGGAATCGGCCGACGATGGCCGCGGCGATTTGACGCAAGTGCGGGTCGAGCATCCAAGGGTGTCTCGGGAGATTGGCCTGATCACCCGAGCCGGGTCTGAGCTGAGCCCGGCAGCGCAGCGGTTTGTCGAGACAATGAAGAGCGCCTTGTCCCCGTCATACCGTTAGGGGCCGATTGCCTGAACCCCAGCTGAACACCTGCACAAGATCGAGGGTTTTGCAAAAAAATCAGTGCGCGTAGTCAATAATGAGTATCATTATGTTACACAATGGCTGAATGCGAATGGCTACCTGACGCATTCACGTCGCACACCCTACCAGATCTGCACCGGTGATAAATGCTCGTTCCTTTTTTGATCATGCTGCGCGAAGGGATTGAAGCCGCGCTTATCGTTGGCATCATTGCCAGTTACCTGAGACAAACCGGCCGTGGCGAGTGGATGCCCGCGGTATGGATCGGCGTGTTTCTGGCCGTCGCCCTTGCTTTGTTCGTCGGCGGTGGTCTGGAGATGGTGAGCGCCGAGTTCCCGCAAAAGCAGCAGGAGCTGTTCGAAGGAATCGTGGGCCTCGTCGCCGTGGTGATCCTCAGTTCCATGGTGGTGTGGATGCGCAAAGTCGCGCGTTCGGTCAAACATGACCTGCACCAGTCCCTGGACGCGGCCCTCGCCGGGTCAAGAAACCAGACTTACGCACTGATCGGCATGGTGTTCTTCGCCGTCGCCCGCGAAAGCCTCGAAACCGTGTTCTTTCTGCTCGCCGTGTTTCAGCAGAGCGAAGGCGTGTCCGGTCCGCTGGGTGCGCTGTTCGGCCTGATCATCGCGGTGTGCATCGGCGTGGCGATCTATCAAGGCAGCATGCGCCTGAACCTGAGCAAGTTCTTCCGCTACACCGGCCTGTTCATC
Organism: Pseudomonas sp.; assembly: GCF_036387035.1. Classification (GTDB taxonomy): domain Bacteria; phylum Pseudomonadota; class Gammaproteobacteria; order Pseudomonadales; family Pseudomonadaceae; genus Aquipseudomonas. The sequence goes on from NZ_DASVUM010000169.1 coordinate 3,561, forward strand.
CTCGTCGTCGCGGCGGGCATTCTGGCCAACTCTGTGCGTTCGCTACACGAAGCCGGGGTCTGGAACCACTTTCAGGACGTGGTCTTCGACATCAGCGCCATCCTGCCGATGGACGGCCCGACCGGTTCGGTGCTGGCCGGCATGTTCGGTTATCAGGATGCGCCGACCGTCAGTGTGCTGGTGGCGTACCTGGCGTACCTGGTTTTTGCGCTGTTCCTGTTCTTCAAGCCGCAGGCGCGGGTGGTGAGTCTGCCCACCCGTCCGGCCCATGAACACGGTCACACTTCTTCCGTTACGAATTCAGTTACGAACAAATAAGGGCACTCATGAACTCCACTGCCAACGGCCTTCCTCCGAAGAAAGCCAAGCCCCCTCGCGCCCTGCAGTTCGCCGTTGCGGGCTCGGTGGTTCTAATGATCGCCGCAGGCGCCCTGTTCTATTTCGCCTCCCAGGCCGCGCAGAAAAAGCGCATCGCCAACAGCGGCAATGAAACCGTCGTGACGATCAACGCCAAAAGCTGCGAGCCGAATGCGATCACCGTGCCCGCCGGCAAGAACGCCTTCCGCATCGTTAACGCCTCGGATCGCGCCGTGGAGTGGGAAATCCTCGACGGCGTGCTGGTGGTTGAAGAACGCGAAAACATCGTTCCGGGCCTGAGCCAAATCATCAACGCCAACCTGCAGCCGGGCGACTACGCCATCACCTGTGGCCTCTTGAGCAACCCGCGCGGCACCCTGCACGTGACCCCGACCGCCGAGTCGGATGCTGCTGCCAAGGCGCGTCCGTCGATGGTTGCCTTCATCGGCCCGCTGTCTGAATACCGCGTCTACCTGAGCACCCGCAGCAGTGCGCTGATCCGCGCCGTGAACGATCTGCAGCAAGCGATCGAGAGCGGTGATCTGGCCCAGGCACAGCAGGCCTATGCCCCGGCGCGCGCCGCCTATCAACGCATCGCCCCGGCCGCCCAGCGTCTGTCCGAGCTGGACAACGCGATCAACGCCCGCGCCGATTACTACGAAAAACGCGAGCAGGACCCGGGCTTCAGCGGCTTCCACCGCATCGAGTTCGTCCTGTTCTCGCAGAAGTCCGTCGAAGGCCTGGCGCCTGTCGTGCAGAAACTGCAAACCGATCTGGCCAGCCTGAAACAACAACTGCTGGCCCAGAGCATTGCGCCGGAGCAACTGGCGAGCATGGTCGTGCGCAACATGCGCAGCATCGCCGAGGTCCGCAGCAACGGCGAAGAAGAACGCTACAGCCACCTCGACGTGAACGGCTTTGCCGCCAACCTGGAAGGCACGCGCAAGGTCATCGACCTGCTGCGTCCTCTGCTGGCCAAGGCGTCTGGCGACGTCCTGAAAAAGATCGACACCGCGAGCACCGCGCTGGACGACCAGTTGCTGATGCTCAAGACCGCCGACGGCTTTAAGTCGTACGAGCAAGTCAGCACCGAACAACGACAACAAATAGCAGACAAGGCCAAGGCACTGGCCGATGCACTCGATGGAATCGATCCGGCCCTCGGCCTCTCAGGCCTGTGAGCGTGCCCAGGCGGGTGCCCGATGCCCCCGCCCGGCCCTGAAACCAGAGCGAAGACAGCATTCCCATGAAAGACTCCGATTCAAAAAACGCGCCCCTCTCCACGGATCGTCGCCGCGTCCTGCTGGGCCTTGGTGCCGCGGGCGCAGCGGTGGCGGGTGCAAGCCTGACCGGCAACGCCTTCGCCGCCACAGCGCCAGCGCCGGCGCAGGTCACCGAAGCGCCGAAAAGCGACAAGACCCAGGACCACAACGCGTTCCACGGCTTGCATCAGAGCGGCATCGTCAACCCGCGCCCTACCGCCGGCATGATGGTGTCCTTCGACGTGCTCGCCCAGGACCGCGAAGACCTCGAACGCCTGTTCCGCACGCTGAACGAGCGCATTGCGTTTCTCATGACCGGCGGCCCCGTACCCCAGGTCGACCCGAAACTGCCGCCACTGGATTCCGGCATCCTGGGCCCGGTGGTCACACCGGATAACCTCACCATCACCGTGTCGGTGGGTGACTCGCTGTTCGACGACCGCTTTGGTCTGGAGCAGGTCAAGCCCAAGCGTTTGCAGCGCATGGTCGGCTTTCCCAATGACGCGCTGGAGGCCGATTGCTGCCACGGCGACTTGAGCATTCAGTTCTGCTCGAACGCCCCGGACAGCAACATTCACGCCCTGCGCGACATCGTGAAAAACCTGCCGGACCTGCTCCTGGTGCGCTGGAAACAGGAAGGCACCGTGCCCGCCCAAGCCCCGCTGAAACCGGGCCAGCCCCCGGAAAGCGCACGCAACTTCCTGGGTTTCCGCGACGGCTCGGCCAACCCCGATTCGAACAACCAGAAGACCATGAACGAGCTGGTCTGGGTGCAACCGGGCAGCGACGAACCGGCCTGGGCCGCCAACGGCAGCTACCAGGCCGTGCGCATCATCCGCAACTTCGTCGAACGCTGGGACCGCACACCTTTGCAGGAACAGGAAGCCATCTTCGGCCGGGTCAAGACCACCGGCGCACCCATGGACGGCAAGGCTGAAACCGATGTTCCGGATTTCCACAAAGACCCGGAAGGCAAGATCACGAAGCTCGATGCGCACATCCGCCTGGCCAACCCGCGCACCGCGGAAACCCAGCGCAACCTGATCCTGCGTCGCCCGTTCAACTACTCGAACGGCGTGAACAAGAACGGCCAGCTGGACATGGGCCTGCTGTTCATCTGCTATCAGGCGGATCTCGAGAAAGGCTTCATCACGGTGCAGACACGCCTCAACGGCGAGCCGCTGGAGGAATACCTCAAGCCCATTGGCGGCGGTTATTTCTTCACCCTGCCAGGCGTGGTCGACAACAACGATTTCATTGGCCGGTCCCTGCTGACCGCCTCTGCCCCTACAACAAAAACTGCCTGACAACCCTTACCTCACAGGAAGAGCTCTATGAAAAAGTCGCCTCTCGCGTTGTTGCTTACCTTTGGCGTGTTGCAAACATCGATGTCCGCCTTCGCCGCCACCGCGCCGCTGGACCTGGTCACGCCTGTTTCGGATTACAAAATCTACGTGACTGAAAACGTCGACACGCTGGCCGCAGACACCCAGAAGTTCACCGACGCGATCAAAAAAGGCGACCTGGCGACGGCCAAGAAACTGTTCCCGACCACTCGCTTGTCGTATGAGTCCATCGAGCCGATTGCCGAGCTGTTCAGCGACCTGGACGCCTCGATCGACTCCCGTGAAGACGATCACGAGCACGGTGTAAAAGCGGATGACTTCACCGGTTTCCATCGTCTGGAGTACGCGCTGTTCTCGCAGAACTCCACCAAAGACCAGGCGGTCTTTGCTGACAAGTTGCTGGCTGACGTGAAAGAGCTGCAATCGCGCATCGCGGACATGACGTTCCCGCCAGAGAAAGTGGTGGGCGGTGCTGCGGCCCTGATGGAAGAAGTCGCGGCGACCAAGCTGTCGGGCGAGGAAGACCGTTACAGCCACACTGACCTGTATGACTTCCAGGGCAACGTTGACGGTTCGAAGAAGATCGTTGATCTGTTCAAGCCGCAGCTGGAGCAGTCGGACAAGGCGTTCGTGGCGAAGGTCGAGAAGAACTTCGCGACCGTGGACAAGATCCTGGCGAAGTACAAGACCAAGGACGGTGGCTACGAGACGTACGACAAGGTGAAGGAGCAGGACCGCAAGGCGCTGGCAGGTCCGGTCAATACATTGGCTGAAGATCTGTCGCAGATGCGCGGGAAATTGGGTTTGAACTGATTCGTCAGGTACTCAAGAGCCCGCTTGCTGAGAGATCGGCAGGCGGGCTTTTTCTTTTTTAGATTTGAAGCCAGATCAAGGGCATCTGCCTAACGGCAGATCGTTTCGCCTTCGGCGAGTTACTTTTAAAAAGCCGGGAGCCGGACCAACTAAAAGTAACCAAAAGTGCCTGCTCTCGGTTTGGCCCCTCGTTCCTCGGGGTTCCTTCACTCCGGTCCCGCTCCGTGGGCACGCGCCGAACGGGCATCCATTCCCTGACGGCGCTCTCGCCGCATCCATGCGGCTCGGCCCACTCCACAAGACCTGCGTTCAGCCTGCACCCAAGTCGCGTTTGGCGGTGTTTGAGCCTTTTGCGTATGAAGATCAAAAGCACATCAAGGGAGATAAAGGGCAGATCAAGGCGACATCAAGGGCTTCCCGGCTGAAGCCGGTCCTACTGAGATCGCGTGATTTCTGTGGGACCGGCTTCAGCCGGGACGAGGCGAGTTCCGGGAGCCGAGGTTCAAGGGGCCTTCAAGGGGGCTGACCTATATACAATCATCTTGGACAAACCCGCCCGCCTTCGATAAAAGCTAGAACCATAACTACAGGAATTCTGAAATGAGCTCTGCGACAGGCATGACTAAAGCCTATGTTTCGGAAGGAGCGCTATCCAAAATAGTGGTGAGGGTTATAGATGACAGCGTGCTTGAATTACTCGCAGGGCTAGATTTTGTCTCAGTGCCGGGTAGAGACAAGAGAACATTTTCTTTAACCACTCCAAACCAAAGCATAAAAATACAAATTTTCGAAAGGTTACGAGATCAGGGAGTCTGCTTTTCAGGTGGTCCAGATTGGTGTCCTGCCGATGTGTTTGAATACCTGAGAGACAATAAACTGTTAACCGGACCGTATCGAAAAATAGTATGGCGTGGTCCGGGTGAGCCGCAAATAATCGAAAACTGTTAGTGAGCACTTCAAAGTATCAAGTTTAGGACGTGAGCATGCCCTGCTGGCGCTACCACGATTCCGGCTTCAGCCGAGAAGCTTCTGCTTCTGCTTCTGCTGCTTTCGCCTTTGATCTTCTACGCGGTAGCCCAGACACCACAAATCGCGACTTGGGTGCAGGCTGAACGCAGGTCCCGCTCCGTGGGCCGAGCGGCATGGATGCCGCGAGAGCTGCCCCCCGCCATGGATGGCGGATGGCAGCGGGCCCACGGAGCGGGACCGGAGTGAAGGAACCCCGAGGAACGAGGGGCCCAACCGAGAGCAAGCACCCTTGGTTACTTGGGGTGCTTTTCCAAGTAACTCGCCGAAGGCGAAACGGTCTGCCCCCAGGCAGACGCTCTTGATCTTGATCTTGATCTTGATCTTGATCCTAAAGAAGCGCGGAATCAGATCCCGCTAAACCAGTTATACCCCTGATCCTCCCAATACCCCCCAGGATTCTCGTTACTCACCACAATCTCAACAATATGCTTGGGATTCTTGAACCCCAACTTCGTCGGCACCCTCACCCGCAATGGATAGCCATACTCCGGCGGCAACGCCACCTCGGCAAAATCCAGCGCCAGCAACGTCTGCGGATGCAACGCCGTCGGCATATCCAGACTCGAGTAATACCGGTCCGCACACTTGAAACCGACAAACTTCGCCGTCGTGTCCGCCCCCACATGCTCAAGGAACGTGCGCAACGGCACACCGCCCCACTGCCCGATCGCGCTCCAGCCCTCCACGCAAATCAGCCGCGTGATGTCACTGCGCTGCGGCAACTTTCGCAGGCCCTCCAGCGTCCACGGCGCCTTGTCGCGTACCAGCCCCGACACACCCAACTTCCAGTCCGCCGTATCCAGCTCGGGAATGTCATCCTCGCCATAAAACGCATTGAACGGAAACGGATTGCGCACCTGCGCCTTGCTGAACGTCGGCGCCAGCTTCTGCCCGCTGAACAGCCAGGCCTGAACCCGATCGTTCCAGCGCGACATGCTCCACAGCACCTTGTCCACCTGATCGCCGTCCTGCAGATTACAACCGGTGAGCATCGCCATCGCGCCCACGGTCAGCCCACCTTTCAGGAAGTGCCGACGCTGCAGGCTCTCCAGCTGAATCTGCTGGGCCGGCTCCAGCTTGATGCGCGCAATGGCGCGTTTTTTAGGCTCAATCATGCTCGACCTTCCCGCTCTCAGTTCCACGCGTGCCGCCAGTGATCATCGGCAACAAGGTTTTCGGCACCATCAACACCAGAGCCAGGTGGACCACCACGAACGCGCCAATGAACGCCATCGCTGCAAAATGCACATACCGGGCGAAGTCGTATCCGCCGAACACGGCGGTCAGTTCCTGCAGCTGAATCGGCTTCCAGATCGCCAGTCCGGTCAACACGATCAACACGCCTGCGGCCAGCACCAGCCAATACATCAGGCGCTGAACGGCGTTGTACACGCCCTTCTCGTGCTTGAGGCGAAAGCGCAGGGCGTCGAGCATGTCGCGCTTGACCGCCTGAGGCGTCACCGGCAAAAAATCGCGCTTGAAGTGCCGACTGAACAGGCCATACAGCGCGTAGGTCAGGCCGTTGATGACCAACAGCCACATCACGGCGAAATGCCACGCCAGTGCGCCACCCAGCCAGCCGCCCACGGTGAAATCCCGGGGGAAGGAAAAGCCGAACAGCGGCGACGCGTTATAAATGGCCCACCCGCTCATGAACATGCAGACCATGCCGAAGGCATTGATCCAGTGGGTCAGGCGGATGGGCCAAGAATGAATTCTGGTTTTTTTCATGGTGCGAAACTCAACACGGATTCGGAGAAAGCGGCGCCGACAGGCGCCGCAACCCGCTTACATCGGCGGCTGGAAGCCGTCTTTGCCGACCGCTACACCGCGAGCGGTCTTGCCGTCTTCGCCCGGGAACACGACGACTTTGGCGCCTTTGGCCAAGTCACCGACCTTGCCCGACTGCACGTAGGCAATCGGTACGTCTTCAGGCACCACCAACTGCTTCTCGCCACCTTTGTAGCCGACGCTCAGCGTGCGGCCGTTGGCCTTGCTCAGCTTGCCGACGGTGCCGTTGGTCATGGTGCCGGTGGTGCCGTCAGCGTTTTCCCAGCCGTAGTGGCCTTCGCCGCTGCCTTTCAGGCTCGGCTCGAACACAGTGACTTCCAGCGCTTTCAGCGTGCCATCGGCCTGTGGGATCGCGGCGGAACCGATGAAGCTGTCCGATTTGATCGACTCGACGTCGGTTTTCGAGACCAGGCGGATCCCGGTTTTGTCGGTCAGGCCGATGCTCTGATGGGCGCCGGAGCGGGTGGTGAAATTCAGGGTGTTGCTGTCGACGCTGTCGACCGTCCCGCGCAGTGGCTTGACCACAGGCATGTCACCGGCGGCCATGCCGGCGGCGGAAGCCATGACGGCGGCGCTGAGCATCAGCATGCCGAACGTGGTGGACAGGGCTGTCTTCATCTTCATCGGTAGGATTCCTTGGGGCAGTGAGGGAAAGGTGAAGCGGAGCGTCAGGTGTTGCATGACCGCCATCCTGTACCCCCAACCGGCACCCGACAATGACCGCCCGATTACATTTTTGTCATTCAACCGGCTGGCTCGCCCAGCGCCGATCAATGACAAAAATGTAACCGACCCGGCAGCATCCCTTGGTTACACTCCACATCCAGCAAGGCCTGCAGCTGCGCATGCCTCATCTGCCCCAACCTGATGCCCCGATCCGATACCCCACGTCGGCGACGCTGCCAATGACGTGAAGCGAGCCTGACCGACGATGCACATTCTGCTTATCGAAGACGACACCAAGACCGGCGAGTACCTGAAGAAGGGCCTCACCGAGTCCGGGTACAACGTCGACTGGACCCAACACGGCACCGACGGCCTGCACATGGCCCTTGAGCATCGTTACGACTTGCTGGTGCTTGACGTCATGCTGCCGGGCATCGACGGCTGGCAGATCATCGAAATCCTGCGCGCCAAACAAGATGTGCCGGTGCTGTTTCTCACCGCCCGCGACCAGTTGCAGGACCGCATTCGTGGCCTCGAACTGGGCGCCGACGATTACCTGGTCAAACCGTTTTCCTTCACCGAGCTGCTGCTGCGCATCCGCACCGTCCTGCGTCGCGGCGTGGTGCGCGAGGCCGATCATTTTCATCTGGCCGATCTGGAACTGGACCTGCTGCGCCGTCGTGTCACGCGCCAGCAACAGGTCATCACCCTGACCAACAAGGAATTCGCGCTGCTGCATCTGTTTCTGCGCCGTGAGGGCGACGTTCTGTCGAGGGCGCAGATCGCCTCGGAAGTCTGGGACATGAATTTCGACAGCGACACCAACGTCGTCGACGTCGCCATCAAGCGCTTGCGCAGCAAGGTCGACACGCCCTACCCGATCAAACTCATCCACACCGTGCGCGGCATCGGTTATGTCTGCGAGGTGCGGCCATGCGAGCCCGACGTCCGCCATCCCTGACCCTGCGCGCGACCCTGGCGTTCTCGGTAGTGGCCATGCTCGCGGTCGCCAGCGCCGGCATGTACCTCTACGGGACCATGAAGGGCGCGGTCATGACCCGCAGCGACCATGCGGTACTGGCGCGCCTGGATCACTTTCGCAAACTGCTGCAATACGACCTGACCCTCACCACGCTGCAAAGCAGCCCGCAGCTGTTCGAAAACATGCTCGACAGCGAAGACGATATTTTCATCATTGCCGAGCCGGGCAAGCCTGCGGTGATCAGCGTCAATCCCCTGCACGCCGCGCTGCCGCAAATGCCGGTAGTGGCCGCAAACATGCCCCTGAGCGTGACCGACATGCGCAGCGGCATGCTCGATTCCGGCGTACCGATGCGCGCCGCCACGGTCGAGGCGGTGTCGGGCGGCAAGACCGTGCACTTGACGGCAGCACACATCGAGGTCAAGGAAATGGCCACGCTGGCAGGTTTCCGCAATCGCATTCTGTTCGCCGTGGCACTGGCGTTCATCCTCACGGCACTGCTGGGTTATGTGTTGCTGCGCCGGGGTCTGCGGCCGCTGCGCAGAATGGCCCGGCATGCCGCGGCCATCACTCCGGCGCAACTGGACAGCCGCATGGACAACCGCGACACGCCGGTTGAGCTGCAGCAGTTGGGTGAGGCGTACAACGCGATGCTCGACCGGCTCGCCGATGGTTATCAGCGCTTGACGCAGTTTTCCGCCGACCTGGCCCATGAAATCCGTACGCCGGTGGGCTCGCTGATGGGGCATTGTCAGGTGGCGCTGCGGCAACCGCGCACCGAAGACGAATACCAGGCCCTGCTGGCGTCGAATCTGGAGGAGCTGGAACGCATCTCGCGGATGGTCGAAAGCATTCTGTTTCTGGCGCGCGCCGACGAAGCGCAAGCCGCGCTCAATCGCCAGCGTCTGGATCTGGCGGACGAGGTGCAGCGGGTCGCGGGTTATTTCGAAGGGTTGGCGGAGGAACGTGAAATCGCCCTGCATACCGAAGGCGACGCACGAATCGAGGCCGATCCGCTGTTGCTGCGCAGAGCACTGAGCAATCTGGTGGCGAACGCGATTCGCTACGCCGACGAAGGCAGCGTCATCGATATTCGTGTTGTTGAAAGCGCCAGGCATTGCCGCATCGAGGTGGAGAATCAGGGCCCGACGCTGGACGAGGCCACCCTGGGCAAACTGTTTGACCGCTTCTACCGCGGTGACGCCTCACGCCATGAGAGTTCCGACTCCAATGGCCTGGGCCTGGCCATTGTCGCCGCGATCATGCAACTGCATGGCGGCGAAGTGGCGGTTAACCAGCCTGCGCCGGGGCGGATCTGTTTCGCGTTGGTGTTTCCAGGTTCTTGAGCGGCAGCGGCTCTCAAGAACGCCCCATAACCTGTAGGAGACGTCGGAGATCACGACGGCAGCGAATGCGGTGGACCCGTCACGCACATTTCTGATGACACATCGCGTTCGCCAGCAAGTCGGCTCCTACAGAGTGTTCGCACGCCGCGCTGAGCGATCCAAGACCCACATTCCTACAGAGCTACAGAGCTACAGAGCTACAGAGCTACAGAGCTACAGAGCTACGCCCGAAATCTCACGCCTTCTTGTCGTGGGTCGCCTGCAGTTTGTAGAACGTCGCCGCCCCGCCTTCGGTGGCGTAGCCGGTGTTGTCCTGGGTGTACACGCCCGCCTTGAAGTACAGCTGACGTCCGTTCCACGATGGGTCGAGCTTGGCGCCCCATTGCATTTCGTGGGCGTTGACCGTGAGGTTGCCAGCGGCAGTCAGGTGGATGGTGTAGGTGAAGCGTTCCTTGAGCAGCACGCCCGTTGCCACCTGAATGACCTCGGGCTCGGACGTCGGCGTCAGGCGAAACTTGACGACGATGTTGCCGGTCTTGGTTTTTTCCTTGTACTGATATTCCAGCTTGATCAGCGGCTCGGTGCTGCCATAGCAGTGGATCTGGCCGATGACGATCTTGCCCGTCGATGGCACTTGGTCCACGGTCAGCGCCGCGCGAAGGAAATTGTCGGCCTGGGAGTAGACCCAGTTATGCACCGCACCGTTGGCGTAGGTTTCACGCAATTCGGTACGGGGATAGATCGCGTTGTCAGTCCTTGACCCGGTGACCGGCGCCCAGAAGAACAAAGTGTCCCCTGAACGGAAGTAACCATCCTGGTAACCGCCCACCAATTTAGGTGTGTCGATGGTGGCGGCCGGGATACCGACCGGTACAGAAAGATTCCAGATGGCGAGATCGATCATGGTGCACTCATGGTGCGCAAAGCGCACAGCAAAGAAGGTGTCTGGAACAGGCCTGTGACTGCCGTTCCCGTCGTCTTAGCTATCGGCTGAACCGTTTGATCTTTAGTCGTCCCCGGAGTCAAGAAACCGCCGAGCCGCTGATGAAAGTGGCAAATGCCACTAGTGCGCCATCATCGAAGGAAAGTGGCGTGGTGCCAGCAGGATTTGCCCAGCCAGCGGAAATCACGGCTTCAAGGCTATTTATTTGGCGCCATTTTTTTGGAGGGCGCTTAGACGGCGCTCAGAAAAATAGTTCAGCGCATTAGGAAATGCCCGACAAGCGGTAGCGAAAAAAACCTCTCGACCACGGGTCGGGCGGCCATAAGAGCCGTGCGCAGCACCAGCCATATGCCATTTGTCGGTACTCATGAGTCGGCTCGCCCCTGTCCATCTATCTGTGTGGTCTCTTCTGAAAGATTCCATTTGACGAGAATATGTTTCAGGATATTATTAGTTAGCAACCTAATAATGTAGCGACTAATCATTCAGCTCCTAACCAAAACCCGCACCGCTTCAATGGCCTCATCATGAATCCTGACACCCTGCAAATGCGCATCACCGGCGGCGTCGTCGCAGCCTCACGGCAGTGGCGTCGCGTGTGCCAGACCACACTGATGAACGTCGGCGTGAGCGAAGCCTGCGCCGGCCCCCTGCTGATGATCGCGCGCCTGGGTGAAGGCGTGCGTCAGGTGACGGTGGCCCAGGCCTGCGGGCTGGAGAGTCCTTCTCTGGTGCGCTTGCTCGATCAACTGTGCAAAGCCGGCCTGGTCCAGCGCACCGAAGACCCCACCGACCGCCGCGCCAAAGCGCTGAGCCTGACCGGCGAAGGCCGCGCGTTGGCCAACTCCATCGAGGAAGAGCTGATCCGCCTGCGCCGGGACATCTTTGCCCAGGTCGACCCTGCCGATCTGGAAGCGACGATGCGCGTCTTCAACGCCATCGCACTGGCGACGCCGATGGCGCCGGAGGGATCCTCTTGAACGGCCTGTTCAAAGGCTTCTTCGACAGTGTGCCACCGGGCCGCGACTGGTTTTACGGCGTGCGCACCTTCGCGGCCTCGATGCTGGCGCTGTACATCGCGCTGATGATGGAGCTGCCGCGCCCGTACTGGGCGATGGCGACGGTCTACATCGTCTCAAGCCCGTTCGTGGCGCCCACCAGTTCCAAAGCGCTGTACCGCGCAGCCGGCACGTTGCTCGGTGCCGCCGCGTCGGTGGTGCTGGTGCCGATGTTCGTGCAAACGCCGTTCTTGCTCGCGGTGGTCATTGCGCTATGGACGGGCACCCTGCTTTTCCTGTCCCTGCATTTGCGCACAGCCAACAGCTACGCGCTGATGCTGGCCGGCTACACCATGCCGCTCATTTCCTTTCCCGTCGTGGACAACCCGCAGGCGGTGTTTGACATCGCCGTCTCGCGTACCGAGGAGATCTTCCTGGGCATCGTCTGCGCCGCCGTGGTCGGCGCAATGTTCTGGCCGCGTCGGCTGGCGCCGGTGCTGGTCGATGCCATGGGCAAGTGGTTCAAGGACGCGTCGGCCTACAGCGACCTGTTCCTTTCCCGCAGCGCCACGCCGGAAGCCGTCGGTGGCCTGCGCACGGCCATGGTCGGCACGTTCAACAGCCTGGAGCTGATGATCGGCCAGTTGCCCCATGAAGGCGCCCACCGCCAGACCGTGCGCAACGCCAAAGAGCTGCGCGGGCGGATGATCCATCTGCTGCCGGTCATCGATGCCCTGGACGATGCGCTGTGGGCACTGGAGCGGCGTTCGCCCGAGCACGTCGCCGACCTCGCGCCGCTGTTGATCGAATGCCGCGACTGGGTCGAGCAGACCGCCGACGGGGCGCCCATCAAGTACTGGAAGGCTTTGCACACCGAGCTCGACCGCCTGCAACCGACGCCGGCGCAGGTCGACGATCGCCGGCAACTGCTGCTGTCGAACGCACTGTACCGGCTGCGCGAATGGATCGACCTGTGGCAGGACTGCCGCAGCCTGCAGCACGCCATCGCAACCGATGACCACTCGGCGTGGCGTGCGGTGTATCGACACTGGCGGCTGGGGCGCCTGTCACCGTTTCTCGATCGCGGGATGATGCTGTATTCGGTGGCGACCTCGGTCAGCGCGATTATCGTCGCCTCGACGCTGTGGATTTTGCTGGGCTGGCAGGACGGTGCGAGTGCGGTGGCGCTGGCGGCGGTGTCATGCAGCTTCTTTGCAGCCATGGACGACCCGGCGCCGCAGATTTACCGGTTCTTTTTCTGGACCATGATGTCGGTGATCTTCGCCAGCCTGTACCTGTTTGTGGTGCTGCCCAACCTGCACGATTTCCCGATGCTGGTGCTGGCGTTTTCGGTGCCGTTCATCTGTGTGGGCACGCTGACGGTGCAGCCGAAGTTCTACCTCGGCACGCTGCTGACCATCGTCAACACCTCGTCGTTTATCAGCATTCAAAGCGCCTACGACGCCGACTTCGTCAATTTCGTCAATTCCAACCTGGCGGGGCCGGCGGGTCTGGCGTTCGCCTTCGTCTGGACGCTGATCGTGCGGCCGTTCGGCACCGAAGTCGCGGCCAGGCGCATTACCCGTTTCAGCTGGCACGACATCGTCTCCCTCAGCGAAGACGCCACGCTGGCCGAGCACCGGCAAATGGGCGTGCGCATGCTTGACCGTCTGATGCAGCATTTGCCGAGACTGGCGCTCACGGGCCAAGACTCCACCATTGCGCTGCGCGAAGTGCGCGTCGCCCTGAACATGCTGGATTTGCTGGCGTACATGCCGCGGGTCGCGCCGGCGCCACGGCAACTGCTGCGCCAGGTCACGGCCGAAGTCGGCGCGCACTTCCGGGCCTGCCTCAATGCGCGGGAGCGTTTGCCGGCACCCAAAGGTCTGTTGATGACCATGGACCGCGCCCGACGCGCCCTGACCTTCAACGACAGCGGCGATGACGACGCACGCATGAGCCTGCTCCACGCGCTCAGTGGCTTGCGCCTGGCGCTGCTGCCGGGCGTGGAGATCGTCGACGTGCTCGCCGAGCAGGAAGAACAACCGCCCTATGGCATTGATGGAGCACCGTCATGATCGGTGATGTGGACATCAGCGGGATTTTCCTACCGACCTTTCTGGTGCTGATGGGGATCGCTTACCTGATTTTTCTGGTGGTGCACGCCGTGTTGACGCGCGCCCGCTTCTACCGCCTGGTCTGGCACCGGGCTTTGTTCAACGTCGGTCTATACGCTCTGCTGCTCGGCGTCGTGGATACCCTAAGTCGATACCTGATGAAATGAAAAAACCTCTTTTGACGCTGGGCCGTGTGGTCCTGACTTTGCTGGTCGTCACCCTCGCCGCGATCGTCGTCTGGCGCATGGTGATGTATTACATGTACGCGCCCTGGACCCGCGACGGGCACATCCGTGCGGACGTTATCCAGATCGCCCCCGACGTGTCGGGCCTGATCGAGAAGGTCGCTGTCAGCGACAACCAGTTGGTCAAAAAAGGCCAGTTGCTGTTCACCATCGATCAGGACCGCTTCCGCCTGGCCTTGCGCCAGGCCCAGGCCACCGTAGCCGAACGCAAGGAAACCTGGGAGCAGGCACAGCGCGAGAACCGGCGTAACCGCAGCCTCGGCAACCTGGTTGCCCGCGAGCAGCTGGAAGAAAGCCAGTCCAAAGAGGCCCGCGCCCTGTCAGCGCTGAACGAAGCACAAGTGGCGGTCGATTCGGCGCAGCTGAACCTGGACCGCTCGGTGATCCGCAGCCCGGTGGACGGCTACCTCAACGACCGCGCGCCTCGGGACCGCGAATTCGTCAGCGCCGGGCACCCCGTGCTGTCGGTGGTGGACAGCAACTCGTTCCACATCGACGGCTACTTCGAAGAGACCAAGCTGGACGGGATTCACATCGGCTCCGCAGTGGACATCCGCGTGATCGGCGACAACGCCCGCCTGCGCGGCCATGTGGTGAGCATTGTCGCGGCCATCGAAGACCGCGACCGCAGCAGCGGCTCTAACCTGCTGCCCAACGTCAACCCGGCGTTCAGCTGGGTGCGTCTGGCCCAGCGGATTCCGGTGCGGATTGCCTTCGATGAAGTGCCGGCGGACTTCCGCATGATCGCCGGGCGGACGGCTACCGTGTCGATCATCGACGACGCTGGGGTCACCGATGGCTCCCGCGCTCAGCGCGATGATCAATCGGCCCAACAGGGAGCGCCAAAATGACACACCGCGCACGCCTGCTGACCGTAGGCTTGGGCTTGCTGCTGTCGGCTTGCACCGTGGTTGGCCCGGATTACAAACTGCCTGATGAAGCGGCCGTCAATCGCCCCGATTTGCAGGGCGAGCTGGCGGGTTCGTCGACCAATGTGGTGTCGGCGCCGGTGCCGGCTGACTGGTGGCGCCTGTACCACGACCCGAAACTCGACCAACTGGTGGGGCAGGCGCTGGTGTCGAGCACCGACCTGCGCGTCGCCGCGGCGAACCTGCAACGGGCGCGCTTCCAGATGAGCGAGGCGGACGCAGCGGGCGGCTGGAGCGGCACGGCCAAGGCCGGGGCGCAGCGTTTGCAAGAAGCCGGGCAAGCCTACTTGCTGCCGGAAAAAGTGCCGGTTGCCAACGTGGGCGATGTCGGCCTGACCACCTCGTACCAGTTCGACCTGTTCGGCGTGCTGCAGCGGGGCATCGAAGCGGCCCAGGCCAACGCCGACGCGACCCAGGCCGCTGCCGACACGGCACGCATCACCCTGGTCGCCGATGTGGTCCGCGCGTACACCCAGGTGTGTGCCGCCAACGAAGAACGCAACATCGCCCTGCACTCTCTGGATCTTCAGAAGCAGAGCCTGAACCTGACCCAGCGCCTGCGCGACGCCGGCCGCGGCGATGAGACCCAGGTGACGCGTTCGCAAACCCAGTTCCGCTCGTTGCGTGCCGATCTGCCGCGTTACGAAGCGGCGCAAAAGGCGGCGCTGTATCGCCTGTCAATGCTGCTCGCCCGCCCGCTCAATCAATTGCCCCAAGGGGTCGCCGAATGCGCCGAACTGCCGCACATCGCTCAGGTGATGCCGGTGGGCGATGGCGCCGCGCTGCTCAAGCGCCGTCCCGATGTGCGTCAGGCAGAACGCCGCTTGGCGATGTCCACCGCCGCCATTGGCGTGGCCACCGGCGAGTTGTACCCGGACATCAGCATCGGCGCGACGGTGGGCACGGTCGGCATTCTCGATGAACTGGGCGACCCGTCGACCAACCGCTGGGGCTTTGGCGGCGTGATCAATTGGACCATCCCGTCCAATGGCGCCCGTGCGCGGATTCACATCGCCGAAGCGTCGAACCAGGTGGCGCTGGCGCGTTTTGACGGTGTGGTCCTCAACGCCATCCGCGAAGCCCAGACCGGTCTGTCGCAATACACCTCGCTGTTGCAGCGCCGTGATGCTTTGGTAGAAACCGAGGAGTCGGCGCGACAGGCGGCGGAGCAGACCCACCGGTTCTTCCTCGCCGGCCGTGAATCGTTCCTCGCCGACCTGCAGGCGACCCGCACCTACACCGACATTACCGCCCAACTGGCGGCGGCCAACACCCAGGTGGCGATGGGACAGATCGACCTGTTCCTGGCATTGGGCGGGGGCTGGGAGAACGGGCATCCCTAACAGCCGAGGGCACTCCAGTAGGACCGCGTGCCTTCAATGGGACTGACAGGCCGCGTGCATTCAGTGGGACCGGCTTTAGCCGGGAAAGCGTCGGTCGTCACACCGCAAGAATAACGGTGCTCACCCCGGCCTCTTCCCGGCTGAAGCCGGTCCCACTAAGGGACCGCATGCATTTAGTTGGACCGCGTGCATTCAAGGGGCTGACAGGCTGCGTGCATTGAGTTGGAGCGCGCGCATTCAATGGGCTGACAGGCTGCGTGCATTCAGTGGGACCGGCTTTAGCCGGGAAGGCGTCGGTCGTCACACCGCAAGAATAACGGCGCTCACACCGGCCTCTTCCCGGCTGAAGCCGGTCCCACTCAGGGACCGCGTGCATTTAGTCGGAGCGCGTGCATTCAAGGGGCTGACTTGAACTGGTCAAGTAATTCTGGACACCCGTTTAGGTTTTCAAGCAGCCGCTCGCTCCGCAGCTACAGGCGAACGGTAGCCGTTGTAGCTGTGGGGGCGACGGTTGTTGTAACGCATGACATAACGCTGCACGTCCAGCT
>NZ_DASVUM010000170.1:0-39584 GCF_036387035.1 Pseudomonas sp.
TGAGCTGGAAGTGACTATCACTGCCACCGCCGGTGACGAAGGCAAGCTGTTCGGTTCGATCGGCACCCACGACATCGCTGATGCACTGACCGCCTCTGGCGTTGAAGTTGCAAAAAGCGAAGTTCGTCTGCCGAACGGCACCATCCGCAACGTTGGCGAATTCGACGTAGCCGTGCACCTGCACAGCGACGTAGAAGCAACCGTACGCGTTGTTGTGGTGGCTGCTTAAGCAGTACGTGATCGTCTGGCGACTTGCTCGCCAGAGGATTAACATCGGGCACGATCCTGTTTACAGGTCGTGCCCTTTGTCTTTCTGTACCCTGGTTTTCAAAACCCCTGATTCTGAGTGGTCATGAACGATATCTCCGCCCCCGAGCAATATGATCTGCAAACCGCTGCCCTGAAGGTGCCGCCGCACTCCATCGAGGCCGAACAGGCTGTGCTCGGTGGTCTGATGCTGGACAACAACGCCTGGGAGCGCGTGCTTGATCAGGTGTCGGATGGCGATTTCTATCGTCATGACCACCGTTTGATATTCCGCGCCATCGCCAAGCTGGCGGATCAGAACCAGCCGATAGACGTCGTGACCCTGGCTGAGCAACTGGACAAAGAGGGGCAGACCTCACAGGTCGGTGGCTTGGGCTACTTGTCCGAGCTGGCAAAGAACATCCCGTCTGTTGCCAACATCAAGGCATACGCCCAGATCGTTCGTCAGCGCGCGACGCTGCGCCAGTTGATCGGCATCAGCACCGAGATCGCCGACAGCGCGTTCAACCCGGAGGGGCGTACGGCTGAAGAGATCCTCGACGAGGCGGAGCGGCAGATCTTTCAGATTGCCGAAGCGCGGCCCAAGACGGGCGGCCCGGTCAGCGTCAATGACCTGCTGACCCGGGCGATTGACCGCATTGATACGCTGTTCAACATCGGCGACGGCATTACCGGCCTATCCACTGGCTACGCCGACCTTGATGAAAAAACCAGCGGTCTGCAGCAATCGGACTTGATCATCGTCGCCGGCCGTCCATCGATGGGTAAGACCACCTTCGCGATGAACCTGGTTGAAAACGCAGTGCTGCGCAGCGACAAGGTGGTGCTGGTCTATTCGCTGGAGATGCCGGGCGAATCGCTGATCATGCGTATGCTTTCGTCGCTGGGCCGCATCGACCAGACCAAGGTGCGTTCCGGTCAGCTCGATGACGACGACTGGCCGCGCCTGACCTCGGCGGTCAACCTGCTCAACGATCGCAAGCTGTTCATCGACGACACGGCGGGCATCAGCCCGTCGGAGATGCGTGCGCGCACACGCCGTCTGGTCCGTGAGCATGGCGAAATCGGCATGATCATGATCGACTACCTGCAGTTGATGCAGATCCCTGGCTCAAGCGGCGATAACCGGACGAACGAGATTTCGGAGATATCTCGTTCCCTGAAAGCGCTGGCCAAAGAATTCAATTGCCCGGTGGTCGCGCTCTCCCAGCTCAACCGCTCCCTTGAGCAACGCCCCAACAAGCGCCCGGTGAACTCCGACTTGCGTGAATCCGGAGCGATCGAGCAGGACGCCGACGTCATCATGTTCGTGTACCGGGATGAGGTGTATCACCCCGAGACCGAACACAAGGGCATCGCTGAAATCATCATCGGCAAGCAGCGGAACGGCCCGATCGGGTTTATCCGGCTGGCCTTCATCGGCAAGTACACCCGCTTCGAGAACCTCGCGCCGGGCAGTTACAATTTTGATGATGATGAATAAACAGGGCTGTGCACCGCGATTGATGCCGATCGCAATTCCGACCTGCGTAGTCGGATTTGATCAAAATTTGTGCTATTCTCCGCGCCCGCGAATTTCCCCGTGAAATCGCCCCCTGACACGAACACTGGTCATCGATATGCAAGCAGCCAAGCCGTTATTTGACTATCCGAAGTACTGGGCCGAATGTTTTGGCCCCGCGCCTTTCCTGCCAATGAGCCGGGAAGAAATGGATCAGCTTGGCTGGGATTCCTGCGACATCATCATTGTCACGGGCGACGCCTACGTCGATCACCCCTCGTTTGGCATGGCAATCATTGGCCGGCTGCTGGAGTCGCAAGGCTTCCGCGTCGGGATCATTGCGCAGCCCGACTGGAAGTCAAAAGACGACTTCATGAAGCTCGGCGAGCCGAACCTGTTCTTCGGCGTGGCTGCCGGCAATATGGATTCGATGATCAACCGTTACACCGCCGACAAAAAGATTCGCTCCGACGATGCTTACACGCCCGGCGGTATGGCGGGCAAGCGTCCTGATCGCGCGAGTCTCGTCTATAGCCAGCGCTGCAAGGAAGCCTACAAGAACGTGCCCATCGTTCTGGGCGGGATCGAAGCGTCGCTGCGCCGCATCGCGCATTACGACTACTGGCAGGACAAGGTTCGCAACTCGATCCTGATCGACGCTTGCGCCGACATCCTGCTGTACGGCAACGCCGAGCGCGCCATCGTCGAAGTGGCGACGCGCCTGTCCTATGGCGAAACGATCGAGAGCATCACGGACGTGCGTGGCACGGCGTTCATTCGTCGCGACACGCCGGAAGGCTGGTACGAAGTCGACTCCACGCGTATCGACCGGCCGGGCAAGATCGACAAGATCATCAACCCGTACGTGAACACTCAAGATACCCAGGCCTGTGCCATTGAGCAGGAAAAGGGCGACGTCGAGGATCCGAACGAAGCGAAGGTCGTGCAAATTCTGGCCAGTCCGCGCATGACCCGCGACAAGACGGTCATCCGTTTGCCGTCGATGGAAAAAGTGCGCGGCGACGCGGTTCTGTATGCCCACGCCAACCGCGTATTGCACCTGGAGACCAACCCCGGCAACGCCCGTGCCTTGGTCCAGAAGCATGGCGAGGTCGACGTCTGGTTCAACCCGCCGCCCATTCCGATGACTACTGAAGAGATGGACTACGTGTTCGGCATGCCTTACGCGCGTATTCCTCACCCGGTATACGGCAAGGAAAAGATCCCGGCCTACGACATGATCCGCTTCTCGGTGAACATCATGCGTGGCTGCTTCGGCGGATGTACGTTCTGCTCGATCACCGAGCATGAAGGCCGGATCATCCAGAACCGTTCCCACGATTCGATCATTCGCGAGATCGAAGAAATCCGTGACAAGGTCCCCGGCTTCACCGGCGTGATTTCCGACCTCGGCGGGCCGACGGCGAACATGTATCGCATCGCCTGCAAGAGCCCGGAAATCGAATCGGCGTGCCGCAAGCCGTCGTGCGTGTTCCCCGGCATCTGCCCGAACCTGAACACCGATCACTCGGCTTTGATTCAGCTGTACCGCAGCGCCCGTGAACTGCCTGGCGTGAAGAAAATCCTCATCGCCTCCGGTCTGCGTTATGACCTGGCCGTCGAATCGCCCGAGTACGTCAAGGAACTGGTGACGCACCACGTCGGCGGCTATTTGAAGATTGCGCCCGAGCACACCGAAGAAGGTCCGCTCAACCAGATGATGAAGCCGGGCATCGGCAGTTACGACCGCTTCAAGCGCATGTTCGAGAAGTACTCCAAGGAAGCGGGCAAAGAGCAGTACCTGATTCCCTACTTCATTGCGGCGCACCCGGGCACGACCGATGAAGACATGATGAACCTCGCGCTGTGGCTCAAGGGCAATGGTTTCCGCGCTGATCAGGTGCAGGCGTTCTATCCGTCTCCGATGGCCAGTGCGACGGCGATGTATCACTCCGGCAAGAATCCGCTGCGCAAGGTCACGTACAAGAGCGATTCGGTCACCATCGTCAAGAGCGAAGAGCAGCGCCGTCTGCACAAGGCGTTTCTGCGCTACCACGATCCGAAGGGCTGGCCGATGCTGCGTGAAGCGCTGGAGCGTATGGGCCGTGCCGATCTGATCGGGCCGGGCAAGCATCAGCTGATTCCGCTGCATCAGCCGGAGACCGACAGCTACCAGAGCGCGCGTCGCAAGAATTCGACGCCGGCAGGTAGCCACAAGGTCGCCAAGACCACCAAGATTCTGACGCAGCACACCGGCTTGCCTCAGCGCGGCAGCGACGGCAGCAAGCCGTGGGACAAGCGTGAAGAGGCCAAGGCCGCAGCGGCGGCTCGTAACAAGCAGGCAGCCAAGGATCGCTCGGATGCGGCCAAACCCGGCAAAGGCAAGAAGCCAACGCGTCAGCCGGTGTTCCCGCGCTAACGCCTTTCGGTCCGACAAAACGCCAGCTTTCGAGCTGGCGTTTTGCATTCCAGCGCAAATAACCCCACCCGCCTCATTTCCGTGCGACCCTTGCACCATTCGTTGAGGCGGGCGCGATTTTGGTGCCGTGCCTGGCTGCGCAAGCATCCTCCACGCCGCAGGCGCCTGAGTTGCCGGGGTGGCATAAGTCTTGCGCAGCTCCGTTACCGTCCAGGCTCGCAGGAGGCACGCCGTGTCGATTCACATTGCCTTGCACCACGTCACGCATTATCGCTACGAACGCGCGGTAGAGCTGGGTCCGCAAATCGTGCGCTTGCGCCCGGCCGCTCACAGCCGTACGCGCGTGTTGTCGTACTCGCTCAAAGTCTTGCCTCAAAACCACTTCATCAACTGGCAACAGGACCCGCAAGGCAATTACCTGGCGCGGTTGGTGTTCCCGGAAAAGACCGACGAGTTGCGCATTGAGGTGGACCTCGTTGCCGAGATGGCGGTGTTCAACCCCTTCGATTTCTTCCTGGAGCCCTACGCCGAGAAGATTCCGTTTACCTATGCCCGTGAAGAACATCACGAGCTGCAGCCCTATCTGGAAAAGCTGCCGCTGACCCCCAGGTTTCAGGCGTATCTGGACAGCATCGACCGCACGCCGATTCCGGCCATCGATTTTCTGGTGGGCCTTAACCAGCGTCTGGCCAATGACATCGGTTACCTGATCCGCATGGAGCCGGGCATTCAGACGCCGGAGTTCACCCTCGAAAACGCCTCAGGCTCCTGCCGTGATTCGGCGTGGCTGCTGGTGCAGTTGCTGCGTCACTTGGGCCTGGCGGCGCGGTTTGTTTCCGGGTACCTCATCCAGCTCAAGGCCGATGTCAAAGCGCTGGATGGACCGTCCGGCACTGACGTGGATTTCACCGACCTGCATGCCTGGTGCGAGGTGTATCTGCCGGGCGCTGGCTGGGTGGGCCTTGACGCAACCTCGGGCTTGTTTGCCGGTGAGGGACACATTCCGCTGGCCTGCAGCCCCGAGCCCTCTTCGGCGGCGCCAATCAGCGGGATGGTCGAACCCTGCAAAACCGAGTTCAGCCACGAGATGTCGGTGCAGCGTATCTGGGAGGCGCCGCGCGTCACCCAGCCCTACACCGAAGAACAGTGGGTGGACATTCAGGCGCTGGGGCGTCAGATCGACCGCGATCTGCTGGCCGACGACGTGCGCCTGACCATGGGCGGCGAGCCTACGTTTGTGTCCATCGACGACCGTGACGGCGATGAATGGAACACCGCCGCGCTGGGTCCGAAAAAGCGTTTGCTGTCGGCCGAGTTGTACCAGCGCATGCGTGAGCATTACGCGCCCCAGGGCATCGTGCATTTTGGTCAGGGCAAGTGGTACCCCGGTGAGCAATTGCCGCGCTGGTCGTTGAACTGCTTCTGGCGCCGGGACGGGCAGCCGGTGTGGCGCAACAACGCACTGGTGGCTGACGAAACTCGGGATTATGGCGCCGACAGCGAGATGGCTGGCAGCTTCCTGCGCAGCGTTGCCGAGCGACTTAAGGTGCCCACGCGCTACGTTTTCCCGGCCTATGAAGACAGGTTCTATTACCTGTGGCGCGAGGGTGCCCTGCCTAAAAACGTCACCGCCGATGGCTCGCGTCTCGAGGACCCCCTTGAGCGCGCGCGCCTGCGCAAGGTGTTCTCCCAAGGGCTGGACACGGTCATTGGCCACGTTCTGCCGCTGGCGCGCACCGCCGCCGATGATCACTGGCAGAGCGGCCGCTGGTACTTGCGTGACGAGCACTGCCGTCTGGTGCCGGGGGATTCCGCGCTCGGCTATCGTCTGCCGTTGGCCTCGCAACCTTGGGTCAAGGCAGCTGAATACCCTTATATCCACCCGACCGACCATAACCAGGCCTTTGCCGAACTGCCCGATCGTGACGAGGTGGGGTCACGACTGGATAACCTGTCGGAGCAGGCCGCCCCGAGCGCCGACCGCGAGCCCGAGATCGACGAGTCGGCCGACTGGCTGACCCGCACCGCACTGAGTGCCGAGGCGCGAGACGGGCGTTTGTACCTGTTCATGCCCCCGCTGCAATCCCTCGAGGCCTACCTGGAACTGGTCGCGGCGATCGAAGCGACGGCGGGGGACATGGGCTGCCCGGTATTGCTGGAAGGTTACGAGCCGCCGAGCGATCCGCGTTTGGCGAACTTCCGCATCACGCCGGACCCTGGCGTCATCGAAGTGAACGTGCAGCCGTCGTCGACGTGGGACGAACTGGTCGAACGCACCGAGTTTCTCTACGAACAGGCGCGCCAGACGCGGCTCACCACTGAGAAGTTCATGATCGACGGGCGCCATACCGGCACGGGCGGGGGCAACCATTTTGTCCTTGGAGGCGCGACGCCGGGCGACTCGCCATTTCTGCGTCGTCCGGACCTGCTGCGCAGCCTGTTGAGCTACTGGCATAACCATCCCTCGCTCTCCTACCTGTTCTCCGGGCTGTTCATCGGTCCGACCTCGCAGGCCCCGCGTGTCGATGAAGCGCGCAATGACTCGTTGTACGAGCTGGAAATCGCCTTTTCGCAGATGCCCGAGCAGGGCGAAGACTGCGCGCCGTGGCTGGTGGACCGGCTGTTGCGCAACCTGCTGATCGACGTGACAGGCAACACCCATCGCGCCGAGTTCTGCATCGACAAGCTGTACTCGCCCGACGGCGCCACCGGCCGTTTGGGCTTGCTGGAACTGCGCGCATTCGAGATGCCGCCGCACGCGCGGATGAGCCTTGCGCAACAGTTGCTGCTGCGGGCGCTGGTCGCGCGTTTCTGGCGCGAGCCCTACGCACCGGCGAAACTGGCGCGCTGGGGGACCGAGCTGCATGACCGCTTTATGCTGCCGCACTTCATCGAGCAAGATTTTGCCGACGTCATCACAGAACTCAACAGCGCCGGGTACCCGGTACGCGCGCAGTGGTTCGCAGCGCATCTGGAGTTTCGCTTTCCGAAAGTCGGCGACTACGCCGTGAGCGGCATCGAGCTGGAGTTGCGTCAGGCGCTGGAGCCTTGGCACGTGTTGGGCGAGGAGGGCGCAGCGGGCGGGGCGGTTCGTTACGTGGACTCGTCGCTGGAGCGTTTGCAGCTGAAAGTCACGGGCTTACCGCCGCAGCGTTACATGCTCACCTGCAACGGCGTGCCGGTACCGCTGCAGCCGACCGGCCGGGTGGGCGAGTTCGTCGCAGGGGTGCGTTACCGCGCCTGGCAACCGACCAATGCCTTGCAGCCGACGATTCCGGTGCACGCGCCGTTGGTTTTCGACATCCTCGACACTTGGATGCAGCGCTCGCTGGGGGGCTGCGAGTATCATGTCGCCCATCCTGGCGGGCGCAATTACGAAACCCTTCCGGTGAACGCCAATGAAGCGGAGAGCCGGCGCCTGGCGCGGTTCTTCCGGGTAGGTCACAGCCCCGGAAAGCTGGACGTTCCGGTACTGACCCTCAACGATGAACTGCCGATGACCCTGGACCTGCGCCTGCATCGGTAGCGCGCCGGCGACCTCACGTGGGGTCAGGTCGCCGTGTCGCACACTCAAAACGTGGAAAGTGCCTCTGCGTGTCATGTTGTCTGCGCTAGTCTAAGCGCTGTTGATTCGAGTCCTCTTGTTGTCTGCCGAGCCTTCCATGCCTGACCTGCTTGACCAATATCCGCTCACGGCGGGTACCTATCACGAGATGCTGGATGCCAGCGGCGCCGTTCGGCCGCATTGGCAGCGTCTGTACGAGCACCTCCAGCGCAGCACGCCTGCGCAGCTCATTCAGCGACAGGCGCTGCTCGCGCGGCAGATTCAGGAAAACGGCGTCACCTACAACGTTTACGCAGACCCCAAGGGTGCCGATCGGCCCTGGGAACTGGACATGCTGCCCCACGTGATTCCACTCGAAGAGTGGCAGCCACTGGCGGCCGGCATTGCTCAGCGCGCGCGTTTGCTCAACGCCGTGCTGGCCGATCTCTACGGCCCCCAAAAGTTGATCGCTGAAGGCCTGGTGCCGGCAGAACTGGTCTTCGGCCACAACAACTTCCTCTGGCCATGTCAGGGCATGACGCCGCCCGAAGGAACCTTCCTGCATATGTATGCGGTGGACTTGGCGCGGACACCCGATGGTCGTTGGTGGGTCACCGCCGACCGGACCCAGGCGCCGTCGGGTGCAGGTTACGCGCTGGAAAACCGGCTGATCGTGTCGCGGGCGTTTCCCGAGCTGTACCGCGACCTGGAAGTCCAGCACCTGTCGAATTTCTTCCGCTCGTTGCAGGAAACCCTGGCGCGCCAGGCCCCCACCAGCCACGAAGCACCGCTGGTGGTGCTGCTGACGCCCGGGCGTTTCAACGAAAGCTATTTTGAGCATCTTTATCTGGCGGGGCAGTTGGGCTATCCGCTGGTTGAAGGTGGGGACCTGACCGTTCGCGACGCGACGGTTTACCTCAAGACTCTCAGCGGGCTGCGTCGTGTTCACGCGATCATGCGTCGTCTGGACGACGATTTCTGCGATCCACTTGAGCTGCGCACAGACTCCGCACTGGGCGTCCCGGGCTTGCTGCAAGCGGTGCGACAGGGGCGGGTACTCGTCGCCAACGCGCTGGGCAGTGGCGTGCTGGAGTCGCCGGGGCTGCTGGGATTTCTGCCGAAAATCAACGAGCACCTGTTTGGCGAAGAACTGCTGTTGCCATCAATCGCCACGTGGTGGTGCGGCGAGCCGCCGGTGCTGGCGCAAGCCCTGGAAAAACTGCCTGAGCTGCTCATCAAACCCGCGTTCCCGTCCCAAAGCTTCGCCCCGGTATTCGGCCGCGATCTGAGCGATGAGGAACGCCAGGCCCTGGCTGCGCGCATGCAGGCCCGGCCTTATGCCTACGTTGCGCAGGAGCTGGCGCAGTTATCCCACGCACCGGTCTGGCAGGGCGAGGACAGCCAACTGCAACCCCGTGCCATTGGCATGCGCGTGTACGCGGTCGCCACTGCCGATGGCTACCGCGTCCTGCCGGGCGGATTGACCCGGGTGGCCGCCGATGCCGACGCCGATGTGGTGTCGATGCAGCGCGGCGGGGCGAGCAAGGACACCTGGGTTTTGGGAGAGCGGCCGCTGGGCAGCGAACCCTGGAAGAATCGTCACTCGCTGGGCGTGCACGACCTGATACGCCGCGATCCGTATCTGCCGTCGCGGGTGGTGGAAAACCTGTTCTGGTTCGGCCGCTACTGCGAGCGATGCGATGACAGCGCGCGCCTGCTGCGAATCATGCTCACGCGCTATGTCGACGGCGATGATCCGGTTGCCCTGCAAGCCTCGGTCGAGCTGGCCGAACGGCTGAATCTTTTGCCGCTTCAGGACGAAGAAGAGCCGAGCGAGCTGCATGAGCGTCTGCTCGAAGCGTTGCTGGGTGCCGATTGGCCGTTCAGCCTGCGCTCCAACTTGCAGCGCTTGCAGTGGGCGGCGTCGCAGGTGCGCGGCAAGTTGTCCCGCGAGAACTGGCAAGCGCTGGTGGAATTGCAGCGCGAGGCGATGAGCCTGGAGACCGAGACCCCTGATTTCGGTGAGTTGCTGGATTTTCTCAACCGTCTGGTGATGTCGCTGGCGGCGTTGTCCGGGTTTGCCCTGGACGACATGACCCGCGACGAGGGCTGGCGCTTTCTGATGATCGGACGGCGTATCGAGCGCTTGCAGTTTCTATGCACGTCGCTGGCGGCGTTCCTGCAAAGCGAGGCGGTGTTCCATCAGGATGCGCTGGACGGGCTGCTGGAACTGGGAAACAGCGGCATCACCTACCGCTCGCGTTACCTGGCGGTGCCGCAGCTTATCCCGGTACTCGATTTGCTGGTGCTGGACGATCAAAACCCCCACGCGGTGTTGTTTCAGCTCAAATTGGTAGCGCGCTCGATCAAGCGCATGAACGAGGAATTCGGTGTGCCCCAGGACAACAGCCTCCCGGCCCTGATCCAGCGGCTGATGGCCTTTGATCCGGGCTGCCTGGAAGAGGGGTTGTTCGGCAAGAGCAGCGTCAAGGCGGCGCTGCACGGGCTGGCGGATTTGCTGCAAACGATCGGCGACACCAGCGGTCATGTGTCCGACCGGCTTGCGCTGCGTCACTTTGCCCACGTCGATGATGTCAGTCAGCGCACGGTGTCGGTTTGATGAACAGCGCCCACTATCAGGTCCTTCACGACACGCACTATAAATACGACAGCCCGGTTTCCCTGGCGCAGCAACTTGCGCACCTGTGGCCGCGACGCAGCCCATGGCAGCGTTGTCTGGAGCAGCATCTGGTCATCAGCCCCACCCCGACCACACGCCGAGACGAGCTGGACGTGTTTGGCAATCCGTTGACGCGCCTGGCGTTCGAACGTCCCCACGACGAGCTGCAGGTCAATGCGCGCTTGCGCGTTGAGGTGGTGGAACGTCCGCGGCTGGATTTCAACGCGTCGGCTTCCTGGAATGAGGCGCAGCACAGGCTGACCTACAGTGCGTCAAGCATGCCGCCGGATATCCTCGATGCTTGCCGCTATCGCTTCGAATCGCCTTACGTTCACTTGAAGCAGACCTTTGTGGAGTTCTCAGCCAGTTGCTTTCCGGCAGGGCGGGCGATGCTGCTGTGCGCACAGTCGTTGATGGAGAAGATATTCGAGGAATTCACGTTTGATGGCGAGGCGACCCAAGTAGCGACGCCGCTGGTGCAGGTGCTGGAAACCCGCCGTGGCGTTTGCCAGGACTTTGCCCACTTGATGCTGGCGTGCCTGCGCTCGCGCGGTCTGGCAGCACGGTACATAAGCGGCTATCTGCTGACTCAGCCGCCGCCTGGCCAGCCACGATTGATCGGCGCCGATGCTTCCCATGCGTGGGTGTCGGTGTTCTGCCCGGAGCTGGGTTGGGTGGATTTCGATCCGACCAATAACGTTCAGCCTGCGCTTGAACACATCAGTCTGGCGTGGGGTAGGGATTTTTCTGACGTGTCGCCGCTGCGGGGCGTGATTCTGGGAGGCGGGAGCCACGACCCGGAAGTGCGGGTGACCGTGATGCCGATTGCGGGATAGGCGGACGGTGATGTCGCCGGGGAGCTAGTCGCACTTGCCGTGACGTGCTATCAGAGGGTGTCAGCCAATGGATGGATCATGGCGAAAATCCTATGGCGAGCGAGCTCACTCCTACAGATTTTCGCGTTCATCCATCCCGTTGCGCTGAATCAGACGATCACTCAGCAGGCTTTTCTTCGGCCGAGCCGTTTACTGCGGCGGAGCCTTCTTCGGTAGCACGCTCAACATCAGTGGAGCCTTCGGCGTTTTCACCGTCTGCGACTTCACCTTCTCCAGCCAGTGCTTCAGCCTTCTCGGCCTGCTTGCGCTGTGCTTTTTCCTCTTTCTTTTGCTCTTTGGCCAGATCACGTTGGCGTTTGGCGAAGGAATAGTTGGGTTTGGCCATGGGCAGTCCTCGAGGCAGACAATAAGTCAGCACATTCTGCCTGAGAATGCTGCAAACCCGGCGTGGTATTTTTCCCACGCACTCATCGATGTATTCAAACGCCCGGCGGTACAGGTCTTAGCCGCAGGACACACGGCGGTCATACACGCCGTAATCCTGGCTGGTACGGTCGTAATTGCCGGATGCGCCACAGGCGTAAGCGGCAAGGAGGCTGCGGAAAATACTGGAAAGTTGCATGGGATCGTCCTGAAGGTGGGTGACAGGGCGATCTTATGCAGCCATCGTAGCGCTGACTGTTTGATTGTCTCGATGGCCCTGATAGAGGCTGCCCAGACGGGTTTGGTAATAACGGTTGATAAATTGTTTCAATTTAGGGCAGTCTTTGTATACAAAATCTAAGGCTACCCCACCAGGAGACGCACCATGATTCGCAAGCTTGTCGCTGCATCCGTTCTGATTTTGGCCAGTGGGCACCTGCTGGCGGCCGAATGCTCGGTCGAGGTCGATTCCACCGATCAGATGTCCTTCACCACCAAAGCCATTGAAATCGACAAGAGCTGCAAGCAGTTCACCGTCAATCTGAAACATTCGGGCAGTCTGCCGAAGGCCGTCATGGGCCATAACCTGGTCATCAGTAAAGAAGCTGATATGCAGCCCATCGCGACCGACGGGCTGAGCGTCGGCATTGAGAAGGATTACCTGAAAGCGGGCGACACCCGGGTGATTGCCCACACCAAAGTCATCGGCGGCGGCGAGACGGATTCGGTGACGTTTGATGTCTCCAAGCTGGACCCGGCCGAAAAATACGGCTTTTTCTGCTCGTTCCCCGGCCACATCGCCATGATGAAAGGCACCGTCACGCTGAAGTGAAATCAGGCCTGCTTTGAGTCGGTCATCTTGAAGATGCCCTGCGCATTGCTGCTGTCGAAATTGAGATCGATCTTGCCGTTGTCAGGGTCGATCTTGCGCTGAATGAATTCCACGAATGAGCCCGGCACCTTGTGCGCCACAACGGCGCCCTCGGCGTTCAACAGCCCTCGGCTCACGGTGCATGCTTTGTAGGCGGTCTGCATGACCCTCCCCGAACCAGACACCTCGATGCTGTCCTTCATGGGCCGCTCCAGACGATTCTGCTCTGCCACCGTGGCCTCCAGGTCCACGACCCGATCGGTCAGGTGATTGAAGCTGTTGCCCTCGGTGGCGATCCAGGCCATCTCCGCGCTTTCGCGAAGCAACTGGCGGTAATCATCTTCTCGGACGACGCCGTGCTGGCGACCAAACGCACGATACAGCGCCGGGAGCAGGCGGGTGGCTTCGGCGACACTGCAGTGCCGGGTCGTGCGCAAGCGGCTTAATATGCTCAAGTCTTCAGGGCCCAACGGGTCGCGGCTCGAACCGACGACACGCCCGACGGCGTCTTGAAACGCCTGGCTGAGACGTCCCGGGTGCAGCTCGGAAACGAAGAACTGGGCGATATCTTCCGGCAGGTCCATCTGGCGATAGCCCCAACCGGTCATGTTCAGTTTGGTCAGCGGGTAGGTGCGCACATCGGTGAAGCCCAAGGGCTCCAGCAGTCGCGAGAATGCCAGACGCCCGCGCGGCAGCTCGCCGTTGTCCGCCCAATCGACGGTGCGGATGGCGCCATGGTCAAAGACGACTTTGCGGCCACCCTCAACTTGCTCGTCCACGTAACGACGCCCATCGGGCACTGCGTCCACCAGTTTGTGAAACAGGCACAGGTTCAACGCTTCGGCGAGCCAGACGCGATGGATTGCTTCGTCAGACCAGGAAAACCCGCCCAGCGCCTGCGGCACCTCGACACGGTGTTCGAGCCATGTCGCAGCGGGCTCGCCCACGGTGGACGCAACGAGTGTGAAAAGGCCTTGGAAAGCAGTCATCGATAGCGGCTCTGGGCAGGAAGTCAGAGCGCTATGTAAGCCCCGATGGCGAGCGCCATCAAGCGAAAAGAAATAACGGGTTCATTCCGTTTTTGAATGCAGCGTTACAGTCGCCCGATGGGCTTTTATTCAAAGCCCATCGGGGCGTAACCCTACCGCAGCTTAGGGCGCGTAGGGCAGGTCCCGTTTGTGCTGGGTCTTGTGGTAGGTGCTGACAATAATCTCGGCGGTTTCCTGCTTCACGGGCTCGCCATGCAGGAAGGCATCGATCTCTGCATAGGTGATGCCGTGCGCCGCTTCGTCCGGTTTGCCGGGGGTCAACTCTTCCAGGTCGGCGGTCGGGACCTTTTCCACAAGATGCTCCGGCGCGCCAAAGCTGCGCGCAATTGCACGAACCTGATGCTTGACCAGGCCGCTCAGCGGGGCGAGGTCGCAAGCACCGTCGCCGAACTTGGTATAGAAGCCCATCACCGCTTCAGCCGCATGGTCAGTGCCGATCACCAGACCGCCCTTCACGCCGGCGATGGCGTACTGGGCAACCATGCGGGCACGGGCCTTGATGTTGCCTTTGACGAAGTCGACCGTACTGGCGGGCTGGCCCTCGAAAGCCTTGATCTGCTCGACCATGGCTTTGACCGAGGGCGCGATGTCCACGGTATAACGCTCGTCGGCATTAATGAAATCCACCGACGCGGTCGCTTCGCTTTCGTCTTGCTGAATGTGATACGGAAGGCGCACGGCGATGAACGTGTAAGCGTTATCGCCGGTGCTTTCGCGCAGCTCACGGATGGCACGCTGGGCCAGCAGGCCTGCGGTCAGCGAGTCGATGCCTCCGCTGATGCCCAGTACCAGCGACTTCAGACGGGCGTTTTGCAGGCAATCCTTGATGAACTGCACGCGACGGCTGACTTCCGCCTGCAGCGCTTCGTCATTGGCAAAAGGCGGCTGGACATTGAGCTGCCGGGCGATTTCGCGCTGTACGTCTTGCATGGTTGACTCCTTGAGCAATAAAGGAATGGCATGGAAATAGAGCAGCGTTCGGTGCTCGACTCAGGCTGGCACCTTGAACACGTGGCGCAGATAGGACACGAACTCCGGGTCCTTGCACTGGGTTTTGCCAGGCTCGTCGGAAATCTTGGCAACAGGCTGACCAGCGCACGCGGTCATTTTCAGCACGATGCTCATCGGCTGAATGCCGGGTATGTCCGCTGTGAGATTGGTGCCGATACCGAAGCTGACATTGATGCGACCACGCAAGGCGCGGAATATCTCCAGCGCTTTGGGCAGATTCAGCCCGTCGGAGAACACCAGCGTTTTACTCATTGGCTCGATGCCCAGCTTTTGATAGTGCCGGATGCATTTTTCGGCCCATTGCACAGGGTCGCCCGAGTCGTGACGCAGGCCGTCGAAGAGCTTGGCGAAAAACAGATCGAAGTCATTCAGGAAGGCATCGGTGGTGATGCAATCGGTCAGTGCGATACCCAGCAGGCCACGGTATTCGCGCACCCAGCAGTCAAGGGCGGCGATCTGGCTGTCGATCAGGCGCGGGCCGAGTTGCTGGTGCGCCATGATCCATTCATGGGCCATGGTGCCCAGAGGCTTGAGGTCGAATTTGCGCGCGAGATGCACATTGCTGGTGCCGACAAACTGGCCGGGGAAGTCCTTTTTGAGCACTGAAACGACGTCTTCCTGCACCGCGTAAGAGAAGCGGCGGCGCGTGCCGAAGTCGGCCACTTTCAATTCCGCCAGCTCATCGGCCGTGGCAGTTGCGGTCAGCCAGTCGAACTTGCGGTACAGCTGATCGCGGGCCTGGGCCAGCAGGGTTTCCGGGTTGCGATGGCGGTTACGGACTTCGCTGACGATGGCCAGAACGGGCACTTCGAAGAGAATCACGTGCAGCCAGGGGCCGGAAAGACGGATGCAGAGTTCATCGTTTTCGATGGTGGTCTGCACGTAGCGAAGGTTGAAGCGGAACAGCCCGAGGAAGCGCAGGAAGTCGGGCTTCATGAAATTGATGCGTTCGAGAAAACCCGTCTCTTCGACACTCAGCGACAGGTCGCACAGCTGCTCGATCTGATGACGGATTTCAGTCAGATACGGCCTGAGGTCTTCACCGTTGCGGCAGCGAAACTCCCACTCCACTTCGACGTTGGGGTAGTTGTGCAGCACGGCCTGCATCATGCTCAGCTTATAGAGGTCGGTATCGAGCAGATTCTGCACGATGCGATCCGCGAAAGCGCTCTCACTCATTGTGTCGCTCCAGCCAGCAGCGGCCGCCAAAATGCGGCCCGGGGATTCAAGTGGGTGTCGCATACAACCTTGCGGTAGCGCTGTGGCGGTACGTCCGGTTTGTTTTTGACGATGGGCGACATAATGCCAGTCGTCGTGGAAGAGGGGCAGAAATGTTTCAGCGGCTGGCTGCGTGCGGTTCGCAGGACAGGCTCGAACTCCAATCCAGGCGCTGGCCTGAACTCCAAATGTGGGACCGGCTTTAGCCGGGAAGGCGTCGGTGGTTACACCGCAGATTTGATCGTGCGCAAACTGGCCTCTTCCCGGCTGAAGCCGGTCCCACTAAAAGCATGACGTGTATCCAATGGGGCTGGCTGGACCCCAACGTGTGGGACCGGCTTTAGCCGGGAAGGCGTCGGTGGTCACACCGCAGATTTGATGGTGCGCAAACGGGCCTCTTCCCGGCTGAAGCCGGTCCCACTAAAAGCATCGCGTGTATCCAGTGGGACTGGCTGGAGCCCAACGTGTGGAACCGGCTTTAGCCGGGAATGTCTTCACTGCGGCGTCGGCTCGTTGAGCTGTTCGAGCATCCATTCCACGAACACGCGAATCTTGGGCACTTCCGCGGCGTGCTCGGGGTACGCCAGGTAATACGCATCGTGGCTGGGCAGGGCATGGGGCCATGGAATCACCAGCTTGCCGTCGGCCAACTCTTCTTCAACCAGAAACCGGGGCAGCAGCGCAACGCCGCAGCCCACTTGCGCTGCACGAATACACATATAGATCGTTTCGAAGCGCGGCCCGTGGTAGCTGTGCTCGGTCTGGTAGCCCTGACTGTCGAACCAGTCGTGCCAAGCCTGCGGCCGGTGCGCGCTTTGCAGCAGGACCAGATCAGTCAGTTGTGTCGGGTCTTTGAAGGGTTGGTCGGGCAGGCTGCCGGGGGCGCAGACGGGGATCAGCTCTTCACTGAACAGCTTCACACTCTCGGCGCCAGGCCGGGCGCCACCGCCGAAATAAAACGACAGGTCGCAACGGCTTTGCGCCAAATCATCGCTTTCCTGCTCGTTTACGAGATCCAGATGGATATGCGGATGACGCAGCCGCCAGCCTTTCAATCGCGGCACCAACCACCGCGCGCCGAAGGTCGAGGGCGTCGACACGCGCAGGACTTCGGTTTCGCCCCCGTAGGAACGCAGGAAGTGCGTCGACATTTCCATCTGCGTGAGCACTTTGCGCACCTCGCCCAGGTACAGCGCGCCCGCTGGCGTCAGTTGCAGGCGCCGTCTGACCCTTCGGAACAACAGGTGCTGCACCAGTTCTTCCAGCTGTGCGACCTGCTTGCTGACCGCGCTTTGCGTGAGGTTCAGCTCCTCGGCCGCGCGGGTGAAACTCAGGTGACGGGTCACCGCTTCAAAACATTGCAGCGCGGTAACCGACGGGAGATGGCGTTTACTCAGCATATTCAGCTCGTTCAGCGTCAGCATGAAAAAACGGAATGATATCTCGCTTAATCGTCGTTTGTTGTGGTGTCTGCAGCCAGCTATTACTAGAGGCTGACGAAATAACCGAAATTTGGCATTCCACTTTTGCGTTCACGATCAGTTTCAGGAGAAACCATGCTCAACGATCTGCTTACCCGACTCGGTATCGATGCCGCGCTTTATCAACAGGGCGACAAGCCTGTTTACACGCCGATCGATGGCAGCCAGGTTGCGTCGGTGAGCTGGGAAGGTGCGGCCGAGGTCGAGCAGCGCATCACCCGCGCCGACCACGCATTCGAAGCCTGGCGCAAGGTGCCTGCGCCGCGTCGCGGCGAGCTGATCCGTCTGTTCGGTGAAGCGTTGCGCAAGCACAAGGCTGACCTCGGCGAGCTGGTGTCTTGGGAAGCCGGCAAGATCACTCAGGAAGGGCTGGGCGAAGTGCAGGAAATGATCGACATCTGCGACTTCGCCGTCGGCCTGTCGCGTCAGATGTACGGCCTGACCATCGCTTCCGAGCGCCCGGGCCACCACATGCGTGAAACCTGGCATCCGCTGGGCGTGGTCGGCGTTATCAGCGCATTCAACTTTCCTGTTGCCGTCTGGTCATGGAACACCGCCCTGGCGCTGGTCTGCGGCAACTCGGTGATCTGGAAACCGTCAGAAAAGACCCCGCTCACTGCACTGGCTTGCCAGGCGCTGTTCGATAAAGTCGCTGCCGAATTTTCAGATGCTCCCCCGTACCTCACCCAATGCATCGTCGGCGGCCGCGAAGCGGGCGAGACGTTGGTCGATGATGCCCGCGTCGCGCTGATCAGCGCCACCGGCAGCACGCGCATGGGCCGCGAAGTGGCGCCGAAGCTCGCCGCACGTTTTGCTCGAAGCATTCTGGAGTTGGGCGGTAACAACGCGATGATTCTGACCCCGAGCGCCGACCTGGATCTGGCGGTGCGCGCGGTGCTGTTCAGCGCTGTTGGCACGGCGGGCCAGCGCTGCACCACGCTGCGCCGTCTTATCGCGCATGAGTCGGTGAAGGTGGAATTCGTTGAGCGCCTGAAAGCGGCCTACGCCAAAGTGCGCATCGGTCATCCGCTGGAAGGCAACCTGGTCGGTCCGCTGATCGACAAGCAAAGCTACGAGAACATGCAGGAAGCGCTGGAACAGGCACTGAGCGAAGGCGGCAGGGTGTTCGGTGGCAAGCGCCAACTGGAAGATAAATTCCCTAACGCTTACTACGTCTCGCCGGCGATCGTCGAGATGCCGGAGCAGAGCGATGTGGTGCGCAGCGAAACCTTCGCGCCGATTCTGTACGTGGTCGGCTATGAGGCGTTCAGCGAGGCGGTACGGCTGAACAATGACGTGCCACAAGGGTTGTCTTCCTGCATCTTCACCACCGATGTGCGCGAGGCCGAGCAATTCATTTCGGCACTGGGCAGTGATTGCGGCATCGCCAACGTCAACATTGGCCCGAGTGGTGCAGAGATCGGTGGCGCGTTCGGCGGCGAGAAAGAGACCGGCGGCGGCCGCGAATCCGGTTCGGATTCCTGGAAAGGCTACATGCGTCGCCAGACCGCCACCGTGAACTACTCCCGCGAACTGCCGCTGGCGCAGGGCATCACGTTTGATTGATGGTTTGTGCAGGAGCGTGGCTGGTCCCTTGATCTGGAGCGCAGCGGCAGTGATTCGGATGGTCGGGGGTTTGTCTGAATTAGCTGATTAAGACTGAATGACGACTGCGATGCAGCCGATCGCGGGACAAGCCACGCTCCTACAGGTTCAAGCCACCCGCGCGCACCGATGCAGTACCACGCGGAGCGTGGGAATGATCAATGGTCCGGCTGTCTCTCTCCGAGGTTTTGCGATGCCGCTACGCGAAGAATGTCTGTGGGAAACGCTGACGCCGCAACGGCCGGAAGCACCCGTGTTGAACGGGGAAGTGACGGTCGATGTGTGCGTCATCGGCGCTGGGATTACGGGTTTGTCGGCGGCCATTCATTTGCTTGAGCAGGGCAAGACGGTCGCAGTCGTTGAAGCCCATCGCACCGGACAGGGCGGGTCGGGCCGGAACGTAGGACTGGTTAATGCCGGACTGTGGATTCCTCCCGACGACATTGAAGCCGGGTTCGGCGAGGCAATTGGCAGCCAGCTCAATACCATGCTGGGCAATGCACCGTCGCTGGTGTTCAGCCTCATCGAAAAGTACGGCATCGAGTGCCAGGCGACGCGCAAAGGTACGCTGCACATGGCGCACAACGGCAAGGGCGAGCTGGACCTGCGCAGCCGGGAAGCACAGTGGAAGCGACGCGGCGCTCCCGTGGAGTTGCTCACGGGCAAGGCTCGTCAGGCGGCGACCGGCACCACTCAAATCACTTCCGCGTTACTTGATCACCGTGCCGGCACCATCAATCCCATGGCCTACACCAGCGGACTGGCGGCCGCCGTCACCGAACGGGGTGGCCAGCGCTTCGATCACTCGCCCGTCAAACGTCTTGAGCGTCAAGGCTCGCGCTGGTGCGTGATCACTGAAAACGGCGCGGTGCTCGCCGAGCAAGTCGTCATCGCGTCCAACGCTTACACCGAGGGCGAGTGGACGGACCTCCGGCGCAACTTCTTTCCCGGTTACTACTATCAAGTGGCTTCGGCGCCGCTGACCGAAGACGCTGCGCAACAAATCCTGCCGGGCGGGCAGGGCTCCTGGGATACGCGGCAGGTCCTGAGCAGCATTCGTCGCGATGCCGACGGTCGGCTGTTGCTGGGCAGTCTGGGCAATGGCAATCAGAAGCCGGGCTGGTTTCTGAAGGCGTGGGCGGATCGCGTCCAACAGCACTATTTCCCCTACCTCAAGCCGGTTGATTGGGAATGCACCTGGACCGGTTGCATCGCCTTCACGCCCGATCATCTGCTGCGGATGTTCGAGCCTGCACCAGGACTGGTCGCAGTGACGGGTTTTAACGGGCGCGGCAATACCACCGGCACAGTCGTCGGCAAGGCCTTTGCCGATTATCTGTGCACCGGGAACGCGAGCGTGCTGCCTATCCCCTTTGCGCCGATGCGTCCGCTGACGGGCGTCGGAGTGCGCAGCGCTTTGTATGAGGCTGGCTTTTCGCTATACCATGCGGGTCAATGCCTCAGAATTGTCATCTGAGAAGAAATTTCTGTCATAAAACAACGCTTTTCCCCTCATCCACTACCCTCAAATGGTGCGTCCCGTAGCGGACCCGCACCGACGGTGTGCAGTTCGGTGACGCACGCTGTAACAACAGGGTTGTACAGGCGCGCGCTGCGCGGTTGCGCACCTGGCTCCGAAGGGTTGCTCTTTTAAAGTCGCGAGGTTGCACCTCGCGCGGTTTAGACGGTTGCACGCCCTGTGAAAAAGGGCAGAAATCAGTCGCATAAGAACAAAAACGACGGCTTTTTCCAGAATAAAAAACCGATGGCACGCCACTTGCTCGCAGCAGCTCTGTGGTCGCAGTGCTAATTAAAAAAACCTAGGAGCACCAACTCATGTCGCAGACGTTCTACAGGAAAGGCTTTCTGGCACTCGCGGTGGCTACTGCCATGGGTGCGGCTTCATTCGCGCAGGCAGCCGACATCAAGATTGGCGTTGCGGGCCCGATGACCGGCGCCAATGCCTCATTCGGCGAGCAGTACATGAAAGGTGCTCAAGCAGCTGCCGATGCCATCAACGCTGCGGGCGGCGTCAACGGCGATAAAATCGTCTTGACCGCCTACGACGATGCTTGCGAACCGAAACAGGCCGTTGCCGTTGCCAACAAGGCGGCGTCTGACAAAGTCGCTGGCGTTGTCGGTCACTTCTGCTCCTCCTCGACCATCCCGGCATCGGAAGTCTATGACGAAGCCGGCATCATCGCGATCACCCCAGGCTCCACCAACCCAACCGTCACCGAGCGTGGCCTGAGCGCCATGTTCCGTATGTGCGGTCGTGACGATCAGCAAGGCATCGTGGCCGGCGACTACATCGTCGACGTGCTCAAGGGCAAAAAGATCGCCGTCATCAACGACAAAGACACCTACGGCAAAGGCCTGGCCGACGCCACCGCCAAGCAGCTGACTGCACGCGGCGTGAAGCCTGTGCTGGAAGAGGGGCTTACCCGCGGCGAGAAAGATTTCAGCGCGCTGGTTACCAAGATCCGCTCCGTTGGCGCCGACGTCGTCTACTTCGGCGGCCTGCACCCGGAAGCTGGTCCACTGGTTCGCCAACTGCGTGAGCAAGGCCTCAAAGACGTCAAGTTCATGTCCGACGACGGTGTCGTGACTGACGAACTGGTGACCACCGCGGGCGGCGCGCAATACGTCGATGGCGTGTACATGACCTTCGGCGCCGACCCGCGCATGCTGCCAGACAGTAAGGCTGTGGTTGAGCAGTTCCGCAAATCCGGCTATGAGCCAGAAGGCTACACCCTCTACGCATACGCTTCGGTTCAGGCCTTGGCTGCCGGCTTCAACGGCGCCAAGTCGAACAAAGGCGAAGACGCTGCCAAGTTCCTCAAGGCTCACCCTGTCAAAACCGTCATGGGCGAGAAAGCCTGGGACACCAAGGGCGACCTGAAAGTCTCTGACTACGTGGTTTACCAGTGGGACAAGGACGGCAAATACCACCAGCTCGAAAAGCAGAAGTGAGTTGAGCGCTTAGTCGGATCGGCTGTTTCCCGGGGGTGAGCCGGGAAACAGCCTGATCCGGTAATCGGCGTTGTCTGACGGCGGCGCCGGATTTCTTCTGTTGCCACTGTGTGCGCCGCTCTATTCCTCACGAGGGACTGGTCGCCGCGCCCCAGGTTGGCCTTTCAAGTTCGTGAGCGTGCGTGATGGACGGTATTTTCCTGCAGCAAATGGTCAACGGCCTGACACTGGGCTCGGTTTATGGCCTGATCGCCATCGGTTACACGATGGTCTACGGCATCATCGGCATGATCAACTTCGCCCACGGCGACGTGTACATGATCTCCGCCTACCTCGCCGCCATCGGCCTGGCCGTGCTGTCGTTTTTCGGCGTTGAGTCGTTCCCCTTTCTGATTCTCGGCACACTGATCTTCACCATCGTGGTGACCGGTGTGTACGGCTTCGTCATCGAGCGAGTGGCGTACAAACCGCTGCGCAACTCGACCCGTCTGGCGCCGCTGATCAGTGCGATCGGCATCTCCCTGATTCTGCAGAACTACGCGCAGATTGCTCAGGGCCCGCGCCAGCAAGGCGTACCGACCCTGCTCGAAGGCGCCATGCGCTTCGATGTCGGCAGCGGTTTCGTACAGATCACCTACACCAAGATCTTCATCCTGATCGCCGCGTTCGTCGGCATGGGTGTTTTGACCTACATCATCAAGTACACCAAGCTGGGCCGGATGTGCCGTGCCACGCAGCAGGACCGCAAGATGGCGTCGATTCTGGGCATCAACACCGACCGCGTGATTTCCTACGTGTTTGTGATTGGTGCGGCCATGGCGGCCCTGGCTGGCGTGCTGATCACCATGAACTACGGCACGTTCGACTTCTTCGCCGGGTTCGTTATCGGCATCAAGGCGTTCACTGCGGCGGTATTGGGCGGCATCGGTTCGTTGCCAGGCGCCATGCTCGGCGGGCTGATCCTGGGGGTTGCCGAGTCGCAGTTCTCCGGTCTGATCAACTCCGACTACAAAGATGTGTTCAGTTTCGGCCTGCTGGTAGTGATTCTGATCTTCCGTCCCCAAGGCCTGCTGGGTCGCCCACTCGTGGCGAAGGTATAACCATGTCTGCACCTACTAAACCCATCGATATCAAACAAAGCCTGATCGACGCGGTGATCGCCGGGCTGCTTGCGCTGATCGTGTTCGGCCCGATTGTCGGCATCGTGCTGGACGGCTATGGCTTCAACCTGCAGCCAGGGCGCGTTGCCGTGCTGGTCGGCGTGGTCGTTGTCGGCCGTTTCTTCATGAGCCTGTTTCTGCAAACGCCGAAAGGCGTGAGCATCGCCCAGAGCTTCGAAAGCTCAGGCTCCGGCGTGCATGTGCTGCCTCCGGGCTACAAGACCCGCCTGCGATTCATCATTCCGCTGATGATTCTGATCGCGGTGATCTTCCCGGTCTTCGCCGACAAGTACGTGCTGACCGTGGTGATCCTCGGGCTGATCTATGTGCTGCTGGGTCTGGGACTGAACATCGTGGTCGGCCTCGCCGGTCTGCTTGATCTGGGGTACGTGGCCTTTTATGCGATTGGCGCTTACGGTCTGGCGCTCGGCTACCAGTACCTGGGCCTGGGGTTCTGGTCAGCCTTGCCGTTGGCCGCAATTGCGGCGGCACTTGCCGGCTGCATCCTGGGGTTCCCTGTACTTCGCATGCATGGGGACTACCTGGCGATCGTAACGCTGGGCTTCGGCGAGATCATTCGTCTGGTGCTCAATAACTGGCTGTCGTTCACCGGCGGACCGAACGGCGTGGCGGTGCCTTCGCCGACCTTCTTCGGCCTGGAATTCGGACGTCGCGCCAAAGACGGCGGCATCCCGATTCACGAGTACTTCGGCTTCGAATACAACCCGGACCTGAAATTCATCTTCATCTACACCGTGCTGTTTTTGGTGGTGCTGGCAGTGCTGTACGTCAAACACCGCCTAACCCGCATGCCAGTCGGCCGGGCGTGGGAAGCGCTGCGCGAAGATGAGATCGCCTGCCGTTCAATGGGCCTGAACCACGTGCTGGTCAAGCTTTCTGCTTTCACCATCGGCGCCTCGACGGCCGGTCTGGCCGGGGTGTTCTTCGCCAGCTATCAAGGCTTTGTCAACCCGACCTCGTTCACCTTCTTCGAGTCGGCGCTGATTCTCGCCATCGTCGTGCTCGGCGGCATGGGGTCGACCGTCGGCGTGGTTATTGCGGCGTTTGTGCTGACCGTCGCGCCGGAGCTGCTGCGCAGCTTCGCTGAGTACCGCGTGCTGCTGTTCGGCATCCTCATGGTGCTGATGATGATCTGGCGTCCGCGTGGGCTGATCCGCATCAGCCGTACGGGCGTGCAGCCACGCAAAGGCGTGCTGGCCAAAGTGGAGGGCGCGTAATGAGCGAAGAAATCGTTCTGTCCGTTGAAAACCTGATGATGCACTTCGGTGGCATCAAGGCCCTCAGCGACGTCAGCCTGCAAGTGCGGCGCAACTCGATTTTCGCCCTGATCGGCCCGAATGGCGCAGGCAAGACCACCGTGTTCAACTGCCTGACCGGCTTTTATAGAGCCACCGGCGGGCGCATCGAGCTCAACGCGCGGGGCAAGAAAACCAACGTCATCCAGCTGCTGGGCGAGCAGTTTCGCGCCACCGACTTCGCTTCGCCGAAGCGCTTTGGCAGCCGGCTCTACTACAAAATGTTTGGCGGCACGCATCTGGTGAACCGCGCGGGGCTTGCGCGGACCTTCCAGAACATTCGTCTGTTCAAGGAAATGTCCGTCGTCGAGAACCTGCTGGTCGCCCAGCACATGTGGGTCAACCGCAACATGCTGGCCGGCATCCTGAACACCAAGGCTTACCGCAAGGCCGAAGACGATGCCATGAACACCGCGTTCTACTGGCTCGAAGTGGTGGATCTGGTGGACTGCGCCAACCGTCTGGCCGGCGAGCTTTCCTACGGCCAGCAGCGCCGTCTGGAGATCGCCCGTGCGATGTGCACGCGGCCGCAGGTTATCTGTCTGGACGAACCGGCCGCCGGCTTGAACCCTCAGGAAACCGAGGCGTTGAGCGGCATGATCCGGCACCTGCGCGACGATCACGACATGACCATCGTGCTGATCGAGCACGACATGGGCATGGTGATGGGCATTTCCGACGACATTGTCGTGCTCGACCACGGCAACGTGATCGCCAGAGGCAAACCGGAGCAGATCCGCAACGATCCGAAAGTGATTGCCGCGTACCTGGGCGCTGATGAAGAGGAGTTGGTATGAGTAAGCCGATCCTCGAATTGAAAGAGATCGACGTGTACTACGGGCCGATTCAAGCCCTGAAGAAAGTCTCGATGCACATTGATGAAGGCGAGACGGTCAGCCTGATCGGCTCCAACGGCGCCGGGAAATCCACGCTGTTGATGTCGATCTTCGGCCAGCCACGCGCTGCCAGCGGCCAGATCATCTATCAGGGCACTGACATTACCCACAAGTCGTCGCACTACATCGCGTCCAACGGCATCGCTCAGTCGCCGGAAGGTCGCCGGGTGTTCCCGGACATGTCGGTGGAAGAGAACCTGATGATGGGCACCATCCCCATCGGCGACAAGCATGCCGGCGAAGACATGCAGCGCATGTTCGAGATGTTCCCGCGGCTCAAGGAACGTCGCAATCAGCGCGCAATGACCATGTCCGGCGGCGAGCAGCAAATGCTCGCCATCGCGCGGGCATTGATGAGCCGTCCGAAGTTGCTGCTGCTGGACGAGCCGAGCCTCGGTCTGGCGCCGATCATCGTCAAACAGATCTTCGCGACGCTGCGTGAGCTGGCGCAAACCGGCATGACCATCTTCCTGGTCGAGCAGAACGCCAACCATGCGCTGAAGCTGTCAGACCGTGCCTACGTGATGGTCAACGGCGAGATTCGTCTGACCGGCACGGGTAAGGAATTGCTCACCAACGAGGAGGTCAGGAACGCCTATCTGGGCGGGCACTGATCCATCACCGACGTCGTATAAACAAGCCCCGGGCGGATGACGCCCGGGGCTTTTTTATGGCGAACCCAGATTGTGGAAAACATTTTTTGGACGTTCTTGAAACGCGACATATAGCCGCTGCAAATCGCTGTTTTGTCACGCTTTTGACTTGTTCAGTTTTACTGTGGAGGTGACTGTGAATAAGTTGGGAGCAGCTGGCTGTAAGCCTTTATTTACGTGGCCTGCAGCCATCTGATCAATATTTGATCAGATGTTTCGGCCGGCATTTTGGTGAGGTTTGTCAACGTTGTTGTGGCTGGTTTTTTATACAGTCTTTATGCAGTGGCTGCCTGTGGATAAGTCTGTGTGCAACCGTTGGAAAGAGTGCCGTAGATAGCGCAATCTCTGGTCTCGGGGGCGCATTCCTGTCCAGACGACCAAGTCCTCACTAAATCGGACGCAGATGGCTAATGGCCGGTCAAGCAAAAAAATCGTCTGAGTGGCCTGTACGCCTCGTATGCCGGGAGTTCCGGGCGAGATGAGTTGCCCCCAGAAATGCTATGCCTGACTGTGGATAAGGTGGGTAAAAGTGCCCGCAGGCCTTGCTCCATAAGGGTTTGAGTAAGTTGGATGTTTTTTGTACAGCACGGCGGCAATGTCACGATGTGGATGATGGTGCTTGATCCATCCCGGTATGCGCGGGCATTCTCCAGAACCTTCTTGCACGCAACGCTGCTTGCGTGACATTCCCGCTTGGCTTGATAAGCCCGCATCGTTAGTCAGGAGAAAGAAATGACCTCTACCGTATTCATCACCGGGGCCACTTCCGGGTTTGGCGAAGCCTGCGCCCGTCGTTTTGCCGAGGCTGGCTGGTCGCTGGTGTTGACCGGTCGCCGTGAAGACCGCTTGCAGGCGCTGAGCGCTGAATTGTCGAAACAGACCAAGGTGCACACCCTGACGCTGGACGTACGCGATCGTGCTGGCGTGGAGAGCGCTGTGGAAAGCCTGCCGCCTGAGTTCGCGAAGATTCGTGGCCTGATCAACAATGCTGGTTTGGCGCTGGGCATTGATCCTGCGCCCAAGTGCGATCTGGATGACTGGGACACCATGATCGACACCAACGTCAAAGGGCTGGTCTACACGACGCGTACGCTGCTTTCGCGTCTGATCGCTTACGGCCGCGGTGCCAGTATCGTCAACCTCGGCTCGGTGGCCGGCAACTACCCGTACCCAGGCGGCAATGTGTACGGCGGCACCAAGGCCTTTGTCGGTCAGTTCTCGCTGAACCTGCGCAATGACCTGGTAGGCACCGGCGTACGCGTAACCAACCTTGAGCCGGGTCTGTGCGAGAGTGAATTCTCGCTGGTGCGTTTTGGTGGCGATCAGGCCAAGTACGATGCCACCTACGCAGGTGCCGAGCCCATCCAGCCGCAAGACATTGCCGACACGATCTTTTGGATCATGAACACACCGGCGCACGTCAATGTGAACAGCCTCGAATTGATGCCCGTCAGCCAGACCTGGGCCGGGTTTGCGATTGATCGCAGTCGTGGCGAGAAGTAAGTCGTTCTGATGATCCTTCCCACGCTCTGCGTGGGAACGCGCTCACTGACGCTCCGCGTCGCCCACCGCTGGACGCGGCGCGTCCGGTGATGCATCCCCACGCAGTGCGTGGGGACGATCATTACGCCGAAGCTATAGAAGCCGGCTTGCTGGGGAGCCGGGGTTGTTAGAGGCACAAATGTCACTGACCCACCGCTTTCGCCAGCAATCCGGCTCAGGGGCGAAGTCAGCGTCGTACGGGTGGCGTCCCAAGGCCGGGGTGCGTCAGGCTTTAAAATACTCGGCTAGGCCGATGTAACAGGTCGCCAGGTGATACGGCGTGGTCGATGGCATGTCGCTGCGGCTGATCTGCCCCTGGCTGTCCAGGCATTCGTTCCAGCCGTTGGGGTGCAGGAACTGCGCTTGCAGCGCTTTGAGCTGACGGGCGAGCAAGTGCTCGCCATCAGGCCGCAACGTTAATGCACGCAGGTACTCGGCCTGAGCCCAGATGCGTTGCGTGCCGTCTTTCACCGAACCGTCCACTTCCAGCATCGCCGCGACCGCGCCAGTGGTCTGGTCGACGCCCTGTGCCTCAGCGTGGGCGAACGCAGTCTGCAGCGAGCGATACAGCGGCGTGCCCCGCAGACGCGC
Source organism: Pseudomonas sp. (assembly GCF_036387035.1). Lineage (GTDB taxonomy): Bacteria > Pseudomonadota > Gammaproteobacteria > Pseudomonadales > Pseudomonadaceae > Aquipseudomonas. The sequence goes on from NZ_DASVUM010000170.1 coordinate 28,037, forward strand.
GGAAGACGCCAGCAAATAGAACCATTCAAACTGGTGACCCGGCTCGGACCAGTTATCCACAGCGTCCAGCGGTTTCTCGAGCATGACGCCGTGCTCGACATCGACAAAACGCCGCTGCATCGCTTCCACCAAGGCATCCAGCGCCCTAAGGGTGTCAGCGTCATCGCGCACGGCCAGGGTGCCGAGAAACGCTTCGGCGAGGTGCATCAGCGGGTTTTGAAGTGGGCCGGCGCTCAGCGAAGACCAATCCTCGGCAAGCACGGATTCATACAAACCATCGCCATCGGCAAAGCGTTCGGCGACTACGTTCAGTGCGGCATTGAGCACGGACTCCACCAGTGGCTCACGGACTTTGCCCCAGTAATGGGCGCAGGCGAAGACGATGAACGCGTGGGTGTAGAGGTCCTTGCGGCGGTCCAGCGGCGCGCCCTGTGCATCGATGCTGTAGAACCAGCCGCCATGTTCGGCATCGTGAAAGTGCTGCTGCAACGAACGAAACAGCGCCGCCGCACGGGTGGATGCTTCGGGTACGTCGGGATGGTCAATGAGGCTGGAAAACAGAAACAGCTGACGGGCGCAGGCCATGGCCCGGTAGCGCTGTGGCGGCAGAGGCCGATGCTGAGCGTCGACCGCCTCGAACGGCAGCGCCATCTCTGCACTCCATCCCGGACCTTGCCACAGCGGCACAACCACACGCATGAAGTGCTGCTGCACCTCGGTGAACACAGCGGACAGTTCGGACTTGGGGGAGGAGAGGGAAGCGTCAGGCATTGGATGGCGTCACGACAGGATCAAAGTGCGCGACATGGTAGCAGGAGGTGACGTTGGCGGGGCAGCGAGGATCGATTGATCACCGCTGTGCCCGCCAGGCGTGTCATCTACCCTGCGAACAACCAGACGCCAGTCGCCGCCGACAGCGCGCCCGCCACACGAACAATCGGCGCCGCCGCCGTGGGCAGCAAGCGCACCACGGCATAACCCGCCGCGTGCAGCGCCGCCGTCGCGCCGACAAAGCCCAAGGCGTAGCCCCAGGGGCTCGACATCTCTGGCAGCTCAAGGCCATGGGCCACGCCGTGGAACAGCGCAAACAGCGCGGTTGCTGCCACCGCTACGAACAACGGCGGACGTACGGCGAGCGCGACCGCAAGGCCCAGTGCAAACACCGATGCCGCGATGCCGCTCTCCAGCGCAGGCAACCTCAGACCTTCGAACCCGAGCAAACCACCGATGAGCATGGTGCCGACGAACGTGCATGGCAGGGCCCAGCGCGCGGTGCCTTTTTGTTGTGCCGCCCAGAGCCCGACGGCAATCATTGCCAGCAGGTGATCAACGCCGCCGAGTGGATGGCTGATGCCCGCCACCAGACCGGTTTCATCATGGCCTGGGTGGGCGAAAGCCAGCGCCGGAACCAGCAGCAGCGCGAGCGCGCCGAATACTTTTGTGCTGTTCATGTGTGAATTCCTTGAGTCCCTTGGTGAATGAAAATCAGGCGGCGCTCAGCAAACCCTGGCGCTCGATGAACGCAACGATCTGCTCCAGGCCATGACCGGTTTTCTGATTGCTGAACACGAACGGCTTGTCACCGCGCATCTTCTTCGTATCGCGGTCCATCATCTCCAGCGATGCACCCACCAGCGGCGCGAGATCAATCTTGTTGATCACCAGCAGGTCGGATTTGCAGATGCCGGGGCCGCCCTTGCGCGGCAGCTTGTCGCCGGCCGACACGTCGATCACGTAAATGGTGAGGTCCGACAGCTCTGGACTGAAGGTCGCGGACAGGTTGTCGCCCCCCGACTCGACAATGATCAGATCCAGCCCCTCGAAACGACGATTGAGCTGGTCGACGGCTTCCAGATTGATCGATGCGTCTTCGCGAATCGCCGTGTGCGGGCAACCGCCGGTCTCGACGCCAATGATGCGCTCTGGCGCCAGGGCTTCGTTGCGCACCAGGAAGTCAGCGTCTTCGCGGGTGTAAATGTCGTTGGTGACCACTGCCAGGTTGTAGCGGTCGCGCAGGGCCAGGCACAGCGCGAGCGTCAGCGCGGTTTTGCCGGAACCGACCGGACCGCCGATGCCGACGCGCAAGGGTTGGCTGTTCATTCATTCTCTCCGTTGAGCATGGTGTGCGGTTCGAGGAACTGCGGTAGTTGCAGCAACCTCATGATCGGAACAGGCGGCTGTACTGCCGCTCATGGTTCATGCTCGCCAGCGCCAGACCCAATGGCGCGCTGCCGATGTGTGCAGGGTCAAGTGCTGTCGCGTGCTGCTGGGCGTTCTGCAGCAGTGGCAGTAATTCACTGGTCAAGCGTTGGGCGGCTTGTTGGCCCAGCGGCAGGGTTTTCATCAATACCGCCAATTGGTTTTCCAGCCAGCTCCAGAGCCAGGCGGCGAGTGCGTCCTGAGGATTGATCTGCCAGGCACGCGCGGCCAGTGCCCAACCCAGTGCCAGATGCGGCTCGCCGACCCGTTGCAGGACATCTCGCGCAGGCTGATCCATTTCCGGCAAGCCGTTGAGCAACTGCTGCAGCGAATAGCCCATTTGCCGGCTTTCCAGGTGCAGTTCACGGGTTTCGCGGCTGGCGCGATGTTGTGCGCTCAATTGCAGCAACGTCGTCCAGTCGTCATCCGCCGCTGCCGTGCAATGCGCCAGCAACAGCGGTGCTTCGAACCGCGCAAGATTGAGCAGCAACTGGTCGCCAATCCAGCGGGCGGCGCTGGCCGAATCGTGAACGGTCGATTGCTCGACCGCCATTTCCAGACCTTGGGAATAGCTGTAGCCGCCGATCGGCAATTGCGGGCTGGCCAGACGCAGCAGCGCCCAGGCGGCGTTCACGTGCGAGCGCCGAACTGATGGATGCGCGGCGCGTAATTGAAGTCTTCCTCACCGGCGCGCGAGTGGTGGTGGCCACCGCCATAGGCACCGTGTTCAGGCTGGAAGGGCGCTTCGAGGGATACGGTGGTGGCACCCAGCTGATCGAGCATGGCTTTGAGCACATAGTCGTCGAGCAGCCGCAGCCAACCGTCGCCCACCTGCAACGCCACGTGGCGGTTGCCCAGGTGATACGCGGCGCGGGTCAGTTCGAAGGCGTTGCTGCACGTCACGTGCATCAGTTGTTCGGGCCGCGCGCAGACGCGCACGATGCGGCCGTCTTCAGCCTTTAGGAAATCGCCGTCACGCAGCGGCGGCTGACCTCGTTCCAGAAACAGCCCGACGTCTTCACCTTCGGCACTGAAACAGCGCAACCGGCTTTTGCTCCGCGCCTCGAAAATCAAATGCAGCTCTGCGGCCCATTCAGCCTGAGGTTCGACCCGTTGATGAATCACCAGCATCAGAAAGCTTCCAGCAATGTGCGATGCGAGGACTAGAGCAAGTGGCTTGCCAACAGGAGGGACGGACGGAAATTGCCTGAATACGGTGCAGGCACCGAATCATTGGTTGCGGATATGCACATTGCTGGTGCGCTAACCGGGATGGCGCGCCGAGTTGGTGCGCCATGAGGCTGTGGCTCAATTACTCGGTACTGCCCAATCCCTGCCAGCGCTTGGCGCCTATGAAGATGAAGCGCAGCTGCTGGGTGATTTTCGCCCGTGGGGTGAGGTGTGCAGCCAGTGCCGGGGGCGGCGGGTCGATGAGCTCGGGGAGCATCGCGAACACGCTCTTCACGACCAGGTCGGCCATGACGGAGAGGTCGTCGGTGTTGAGGTGCTGGAATTTCGGCATCGACGCCAGATCGGTCGCGAGGTCGGCGATGATGCCTTCACGCAGGCCGCCCAGTGCCTGACGGACTTTCAGCGAGCCGCCGTACTGCTCGCGCGCCAGAAACAGAAACTGCGAGCGGTTGGCGGCCACGACACCCAGGAATATGCGGATGGACGCGTCGATGATGCCGCTGTCGATGTTGTCGTTGTGGCGCACGCGTCGGATGGTTTCGCGGAAGGTCTGGCCGACTTCGCTGACCAGCGCCAGGCCCAGATGGTCCATGTCATCGAAATGCCGATAGAAACCGGTGGGCACGATGCCGGCGGTTTTCGCCACCTCGCGCAGGCTCAGACTGCCGAAGCCGCGTCCGCTCTCCATCAGGGCCCGGGCTGCATCAAGCAGGGCATGGCGGGTCTGCTGTTTTTGTTCGGCGCGGGGCAGCATGGGGCGTGTATCTGATTGAAAGGGTAGGCCGCAACTCTAGCAAATGCGTTTGCGTGGCGTCGAACCCGGTTTTTCCTCGGGCATTAAAAAGCCCGGCTATCAGCCAGGCTTTTCAACATTCATGCAGTCTTTCAGGAAACGCGCTGATACTGCTGAATCAGCCGATCCGGGCCGTTGTCAGCAACGCGCTGGTATTGGTTTATCAACCGATCCGGGCCGTCTTGCGCAAGGGTCGGCATACCGGACGGCTGCGTCGTCTTCACTTCGCCGAGTACTGCTTGTTCGCTGGCAGGCATCGCGAACGCGCTCGAGGCGAGCAGGGAAAGGGTGAGGGCAATCAATTGGCGTTTCATGGACGGGTGCTCAGGTGTAAAGGGTGGTGTGAACCTGTTGGCGATTTTACCGCTGCTCTGTCGATAAAGAAGTTCAGCGAGCTGATGGTGACCATCGACAGAAATGATGCGCACCTCGACGCCTTGCCCGGCGGGCTTCTCAGCGCATTTCAGGTCTGTCGCCGGGCCCGGCTAGACGTACGGTATCTACGGACCGTGGAACTTTTCTGACAGCGAATACAGATTCAATCAAACCGAAGCGGGATTTCTCAGTCGAACCGTTACGACGTACGAGATGCGCCCTGGACGGCGCTTCGGTTTTTGGGGAGACAACGCAATGACGCGAGGCCGTAAAATCTTTGCCTGGACAGCCACCATTCTGGTGCTGTTGCTGGTGATTCTGATCATTGTGATTGCGACGTTCGACTGGAACCGGCTCAAGCCGACCATCAACGAAAAGGTGTCCGCAGAACTGCATCGTCCCTTTGCCATCAACGGCAATCTGGCCGTGAGCTGGCACCGTGAGCCCGATGAAGGCGGCTGGCGGGCCTGGGTTCCATGGCCGCACATGTCGGCCGAAGACATCGCGCTAGGTAACCCGGAGTGGTCGAAGACGCCGCAAATGGTCACGCTCAAGCGCGTCGAACTGCGCCTGTCGCCCTTGCCGCTGCTGGCCCAGCGTGTGGTCATCCCACGCATCAACCTGACCGAGCCCAATGCGAAGATCGAGCGTCTGGCCGATGGCCGCGCCAACTGGGTATTTGATCTGCCCAAGAGCGATCCGAACGCCAAGCCGTCGAACTGGGTGGTGGACATCGGCTCGATCGGCTTTGATAAAGGCTTCGTGAGCTACAACGACCAGAAGATCAATACGGCCGTCGATGTGGTGATTGATCTGCTGGGCAAGCCGATTCCCTACAGTGACATCGTGGGCAGCAGCGAGGCGAAGAAGGTCCAGGACAAGGGCGCTTCGGCACAGGATTACGCGTTCGGCTTCACCGCCAAAGGCCAGTATCACGGTCAGAAACTCAACGGCAGCGGCAAGGTGGGTGGGCTGCTGGCGTTGAAAGATGCGGCGATGCCATTTCCGGTGCAGGCCGATGTCAGTGCAGGCGCCTTGCGCGTGGCCGTTGCGGGCACCGTGACCGATCCGCAGAATCTCGGCGAGCTGGATCTGCGCCTGAAATTGTCCGGCGACAGCCTCAGCAACCTCTATGCGCTGACTGGCGTGACACTGCCGGATTCACCGCCCTACGCCACCGACGGCCGCCTGATCGCCAAACTCCACGACCCGGCCGGTGCGTCGTTCCAGTACAAGGGCTTCAACGGCAAGATCGGCGACAGCGATATCCATGGCGACCTCGGCTTTGTGGCCAGCGAACCGCGTCCCAAACTGACGGGCGCGCTGGTTTCCAATCAGCTGCTGATGGCTGACCTCAAACCGTTGATCGGTGCCGACTCCAATGCCGAGCAGAAGACCCGTGGCGGCGAGAGCAAACAGCCGACAGACAAGGTGCTACCGGTCGAGGAGTTCAAGACCGATCGCTGGGCCGCCATGGACGCCGACGTCGAGTTCACCGGCAAACGCATCGTGCAAAGCGCAGAGCTGCCGTTTACCGACCTCTACACCCACGTGGTGCTCAATGATGGCGTACTGAGCCTGCAACCGCTGCGTTTCGGTGTGGCGGGCGGCAAGCTTGACGCCGATATCAAGCTTAACGGCCATACCCAGCCGCTTGAGGGCCGCGCCAAATTGTCAGCGCGTGGCTTCAAGCTCAAGCAGCTGTTCCCCACCTTCGAACCGATGAAGACCAGCTTTGGCGAGCTTAACGGTGATGCGGACCTCAGTGGCCGGGGTAATTCGGTGGCAGCGTTGCTGGGCACCTCCAATGGCGAGCTGAAGATGCTGGTCAATGACGGCGCCGTCAGCCGTGGCCTGATGGAAATTGCCGGGCTGAATGTCGGTAATTACGTGGTGGGCAGGCTGTTCGGTGACAAGGACGTGAAGATCAACTGCGCGGCTTCGGATGTGAGCTTCAAGGACGGTCTGGCGAGCACCAAGGTGTTCGTGTTCGACACCGAGAACGCAATCATCTACGTCGATGGTACGGCGAACATGAAGACCGAACAGCTGGACATGAAGATCACGCCGGAATCGAAAGGCTTCCGGGTCTTCTCCCTGCGTTCGCCTCTGTATGTGCGCGGACCTTTCAGCAAGCCAAATGCGGGTGTTGAGTCAGGTCCGCTGTTGTTGCGCGGTGCGGGCATGGTGCTGTTGGGTGCGGCAGTAGGGCCGGCGGCGGGATTGCTGGCGCTGGTAGCACCGAGCAGCGGGGACGCGCCTAACCAGTGCGCTCCATTGCTGGAGCAGATGCGTTCGGGCAAGGCGCCGAAGACGGTGAAGTAGGTTCGGCACAGGACTCTGCGCTGTGCTCACTTCCGCGTTCGCCCCGCCTGAACATCACGCACAAAAAAGCCAGGGCATGTGCCCTGGCTTTTTGCACTGCGTGCTGCGTATCAGAGGCCGTCCAGCAGGTCGGCCATGTCGTCGGCGTGCTCTTCTTCCTGAGCCAGGATGTCTTCAAAGATGCGGCGGGTGGTCGGGTCCTGATCGCCGATGTACTGAATGATTTCGCGGTAGCTGTCGATCGCGATGCGCTCGGCCACCAAGTCTTCAGTGATCATCTCTTTCAGCGTGTTGCCGGCCACGTACTGCGCGTGGGAATTTCTGCTCAGCAGATCCGGGTTGAATTCCGGCTCGCCGCCCAACTGGACAATGCGCTCGGCCAGCTTGTCAGCGTGTTCGAGTTCTTGATTGGCGTGTTCCAGAAATTCATCGGCAGCGGCGTGAGACTTGATGCCCTTGGCCATGAAGTAATGGCGCTTGTAGCGAAGGGTGCAGACCAGTTCGGTCGCCAGCGACGCGTTCAGCAGGCGCAGGACCTCTTCACGGTCAGCACCGTAGCTTTCGGTCACGGCGCCATTCTCAACGTTTTGGCGCGCGCGCTCTCGCAACGTGGCGACGTCGGTCATCGGGTGAAGATTGGTCATCAGGTTTCTCCAGGGCTTTTCGGTTTTTTTCCGTCTCGCTCTGTTGCGCCATGCGTGAAGCGGGCGCCCGGCAGGATCGGGTCACAAGGTGTGAGTGGCAAGCGCTGGCAAAAGTTTGATTTTGTTTCAGGTCTTTTCAATGCGGGGGGCGTTGCGAGGTAAGCGTGCTTCAGAAGGGATCATGCGCAATCACAGCAGTGTCAGGGCATCTTGCGATGCCCTGACACTAGTGATCCCGAGCGTGATCACCCATTCAAGCGAATAGCGTCAGATCACATGGCGCGTTCGTTGGCGTCACGCTGTTCGCAGGTCATGAAGCCCTTGCTGTTGACGCGGCCATTGTTGTCGAAGGTGACGTAGTAAGCCTGCTGGTGGCCTTCGCGGTTCAGCACATAGTTGTTGCAAGTGCCTGGGTGGGCGCGACGCTGGACGGTCGTCGATGGCGTGCCGCCGATGGTCAGGACTTGATCCTTGGTCATGCCTTCTTCAACTTGCTTGACCAGCGGCTCATTGCGATAGGTCGCGTAGTCAACCGGGTTCGGCAGGGTGGTCGATGCGCAACCAGCCAGTGCGGCCATGGAAATCACTACTGCCAGGGATTGCTTGAACATTCGAATCGCTCCGCGAAAAAGGCCATTGTTGGCCCATTGCTGTTAGGAGCGTTGCAGAGGCAAAAGAGTTCGATCAAATTGATGGCGAAGGGGCATTACCCGGTTTGTCATGGTTCAAGGTCATGGTTCATGAATGTTTACCGGATACCGTGACCCGATTGCCGTTGATCAACCACGCCCGCTCAGGAAGCGCTTATTCATGCCCCACGAACAGGCCACGCTTTACCCCATCGTCCTGGTGCCGGGCTTGATGGGTTTCGTGAAACTGGTCGTCTACCCGTATTGGTTCGGCATCGTGCCTGCACTGCGCCGGGGCGGCGCGCAGGTGATCCCGGTCATGGTCTCGGCGGTGAATTCCACGGAAATCCGCGGCGAACAACTGTTGGCGCGGGTCGAGGAAATCCTCAAAGAGACCGGCGCTGCCAAGGTCAATCTGATCGGCCACAGTCAGGGTGCGCTGACCATTCGGTACGTGGCCGGCGTGCGCCCGGACCTTGTCGCATCGGTCACCTCCGTTGCCGGGCCTAACCATGGCTCCGAACTGGCGGACTACCTGGAAGAGCATTTCCCGCCCCACACCATGAAGGGCCGTGTGGTCAACGGAGCAGTTCGTCTCACCACCCTCATCACCGGCCTGCTCGACACCGGATATCGCGGCACGCGACTGCCCGTGGATGTCGACGCGGCGCACCATTCGCTGACCACCCGCGGGGTGGCGCGATTCAATCAGTTGTTTCCTCAAGGGTTGCCCGAACACTGGGGCGGGCAGGGGGCTGAGGAGGTCAACGGCGTGCGCTACTACTCATGGTCCGGGACGCTGCAACCCGGGCGCACCGACCGTGGCCGAAACGTCTTTGATACCTCTAATCTCGCCTGCCGAATATTTGCTCGCACGTTCACGAAAGAGCGAGGTCAATCTGATGGCATGGTCGGGAGATGCAGTTCTCACCTGGGCACCGTCATAGGTGATGACTACCCGCTCGACCATTTCGACATCGTCAACCAGCACTTCGGGCTGGTGGGCAAGGGAGCCGATCCCGTGGGGTTGTTCCTCGAACATGCCGCGCGTCTCAAAGCCGCCGGTCTTTGACTTATTTGGCCGTAGTTTCGTGATCAGTCGACCCTTGAGGTCGCGTAGGAAGTGATGCGATGAGCGATAAAGAGCTGTATGAAATTGAGTACACGCTGGCCGGTGAGCACCATGTGGATCTGATCGAAAACCTCGACGTGCCGATCATCGAGGTCGTGCACGAGCTGGCGCTCAAGCACAACGTGGCCGTTGAAGACGACCCCCTGGATACGGGTGAAGACACCCTCGGTCTGCCCCATGTTCTGGGCATTACCGATGTGTCGATTCACGCTGCGCAGGAGCACGATAAGGCCTGATTGCCGGGCTCATCCGGCGGGCAAGTCAGCCGATTGAGGCCTTGCGCAGCGGTGTGGTCCAGCGTTCTGCCAGGATCACCCCGCCCAGCGTCAGGGCGCCGCCGATGAAGTGGTAAGACGCCAAATGCTCGCCCAGTGCAAGCGCGGCAATCAGCGCCGTCAAGATCGGCACCAGGTTGAAAAACAACGTGGTACGGCTTGGCCCGAGGATGGAGATGGCTTTCATCCACAGCAGCGGCGCCAGCATTGAAGTCGGAATGCAGGCATAGAGCACCAACGGAATGTTGCTCGCGCTCAGGCCCGTCTTCGGAGAAATAACGAACAGCGGAAGCAGCGCGATGATCGCCACGAGGATCTGCAGATAAAGCAGCTGCAACGGCGGCATCCTCAGCTGCCACTTCTTCAGCAGCGTGCTGTAGGTCGCATAGGCCAGCGTTGCAATAAGCATCATGACGTCGCCCACATTGATGCCATGGGCCACCAACACGCTCCAGCTTCCCTGCGACACCACCCACAACACCCCCGCAAATGACACGCACGCGCCGGCCAGCGCACCTGCGGTCAGCCGAGTGCCGAGGCTGGCGATTGACATGCCCAGGGTCATCACCGGCACCAGCGACAGGATGATGCCCATGTTCGTGGCCGTCGTGATGTTCGCCGCGTAATACGCCAGGCTCTGGTAAATCGCCATGCCCAATACGCCCAGCACCACGACCTTGCCCATGATGGGCCTGATCTGCGCCCGGTTGCGTAGCACGGGGCCGAGCAGAAAAGGTGTGAACAGCAGCCCCGCCAGCAACCAGCGATAAAAGCCGATTTCGGCCGGGAAGATACGTCCGGCGGCTGCTTTGGTGATGACGTTGTTGCCCGCCCAGATCATGACGGTGAGCAGTGGATAGAGGTATTGCATGACCGACCCGGCGGCTGAATGAGGCGCCATTATCGGCCTGTCAGGCCGCACGTCCAGCGCACGCTGCGCTTTTGCAGAAATATGCAGCAACATTCTTTGGCTACACTGCTCCGCAAGCCATGCAGTGCGTGGCACTTCCGGAGAAAGCCGATGACGACGCTGCGTGTTCCTCTGCTGGTGATGGGACTGCTGTTGAGTGCCCAGGGTTTTGCCGCCACCGCGCAACAAAACAAAATGACCACCTGCAACGCCGATGCCTCGGCGAAATTTCTGAAGGGCGATGAACGCAAGGCGTTCATGAGCACCTGTCTGAAGGCCGCGCCGGCCGCTGCGGCCACCCAGCAGGAGAAGATGAAAACCTGCAACGCCACGGCCGGTACCCAGGCCCTGAAAGGCGATGCTCGCAAAGCTTTCATGAGCGACTGTCTTAAAAAGAAATAATTTTTCGAGCCGATGGCGTGCGTCGGAATACGGCGCCACCCCCTGCACTTTCTGCGATTGCAGCCGATGACTCGGTTTGCAATCGCAGCCTCTTCACGCTCGAGCCCTCAAGGGCTTTCGCGTCGCTGGTTCTCCACTCAGAACGCTGGCAGACTGCCCATCCTTCACGCCGCTCGTTTTGAGGCTGTATGCCAACGTTTACGCCCCGTCAAGTCTATCTGGCCAGTTGCATTCTCGTGTTCGGCGGGCTGCTGCTGGTGCTGCCGCTCAACCTTCTGCCCAGTCTGTTGGCGGGTTTGCTGGTGTATGAACTGGTCGACATGCTCACGCCGCAGTTGCAGCGGCTGATTGCCGGCGAGCGTGCGCGGTGGTTGGCAGTGGCGTTGCTGGGCACGCTGGTGGTGACGGTGCTGGCGCTGCTATTCGCCGGCGCGATCAGTTTTCTGCTGCACGAGGCAGAAAACCCTGGCGCGTCACTGGATAAATTCATGATTCTGGTAGACCGCGCCCGCGGTCAGTTGCCGCCTTTCATCGACAACTACCTGCCGGCCAGTGCCACCGAGTTTCAAGTGTCGCTCAGCGCCTGGCTGACCAAGCACCTGGGCGAGCTGCAACTGCTCGGCAAAGGCGCGGCGCACATGTTCGTCACCTTGCTGATCGGCATGGTGCTCGG
>NZ_DASVUM010000171.1:0-16504 GCF_036387035.1 Pseudomonas sp.
AGCACGTCGCGTTCTTCACTGAAAACCTCATCGACACCTGGGATCGTCTGAAGGCGCTGGGCATGCGCTTCATGACCCCGCCGCCTGACACGTATTACGAAATGCTCGAAGGCCGCCTGCCCAACCACGGCGAACCGGAGCGTGAACTGAAGGCGAGGGGCATCTTGCTGGACGGCAATTCCGAAGGCGGCAGCCAGCGTCTGCTGCTGCAGATCTTCTCGGAAACCCTGATGGGCCCGGTGTTCTTCGAATTCATCCAGCGCAAGGGCGACGATGGTTTCGGCGAGGGCAACTTCAAGGCGCTGTTTGAATCGATCGAGCGCGATCAAGTGCGGCGGGGCGTGTTGACGGTGGAGTGAGGCTGAGTTCGATACACGCTTTGTAGGAGCCGGCTTGCTGGGGAACCCGGTAGACTCTTCTCCCTGGCGGCGCGAGATAAAATGCGTTCGCCAGCAAGCCGGCTCCTACAGACCTGCGTTCTTGTCGGGTCATCCACAGGGCCGGATCTGCGGGAGCGGCCTGTCGCCAAAGGCCAGTCATGACAAAAACACTCACACCAGCTGCGGCATCTCCCCACCCATCCGCTCGCTGATGGCCTGCGCCGTCTGCCGCAGTTTCTGCGCAGCCGCGGCCTGGCGCTGATCGGTGAACACCGATGCCGAACCCACTACCGTCACCACGCCCACCAGCTTGTGGCCCATGGCGAACACCGGCGACGACACGGCGTTGACACCGGCCATCAGCAGGCCATGGATCTGATGCACCCCGGTGCTGCGAATCTCGCGGACGTGCCGGTCGATCTCCTTCAACTGCGCCGCGCTCAACGCGGCTGATTCCGATGCTCTCAGCGCAGCGGTTTCGGTCGGCGACAGAAAGCTGTCGAACACCAGCCCGGTCGAGGAACTGAGCAGCGGCAGCACCGAGCCTATCTGTGTCACCAGCGTGACCGCCCCCAACGACTGCTCGACGTATACCACCGTCGGACCCTTGTTGCCCCACACCGCGAGGAAGCAGGTTTCGTTGAGTTCGTCGCGCAGCGCGACCAACGCCGGCGCGGAGGTCTTCAGCACATCCAGTTGATTCAACGCAGCAAGGCCCACTTGCAATGCCGAACGCCCCAATCGGTAGTGATTGCTGGACGGGTCCTGCTCGGCGAAACCGCTGTCCACCAAGGCTTGCAAGTAGCGATGCACCTTGCTCGCGGGCATGTCGACGTATTCGGCGAGTTTCGACAGCGAGGTGGCCGGCGCCAGTTCGGCCAGCGCCTTGAGGATGCCGACACCGACTTCTGCCGACTGGACTTTCTGCTGGCGTGGCACGGTGGCGGGGGTGGAATCGTCGGTCATGGGGAAAGAGGCGCCCGGTCTGGAAAGGCTGCTTTATAGCTTGACCCCTCTGCAAACTCAAATTACGTTATGCGTAAGCGGTTTACGAACTGCAGCAAGACAACGATAACAAGAGGTCGTCATGTCGACAGCACCCCAGCCCCACGCCCTGCGCTATCAGCGCGGCTTCGGCAACGAATTCAGCAGCGAGGCACTGCCCGGCGGTTTGCCCCACGGACAGAACTCGCCGCAGCGTCATCCGCTGGGTCTCTACGCCGAGCAATTCTCCGGGACCGCGTTCACCGTCCCTCGCGCCGAAACCCGACGCACCTGGCTCTACCGCATCCAACCGTCTGCCGCGCATCCCCGTTTTCAGCGACTTGAACGCCAGATCACCGGTCAGCAGCAAGGCCCCGTCACCCCCAACCGATTGCGCTGGAATGCCTTCGACATCCCCGGCGAGCCCACCGACTTCATCGATGGCCTGCACGCCCTGGCCAGCACTTCGTCTGCCGAACAGGCCGAGGGCGTGAGCGTTTACGTTTACACCGCCAACCGCTCCATGCAGCGGGCGTTTTTCAACGCCGACGGCGAGTGGCTGATCGTTCCCCAGCAGGGCCGGTTGCGCATCACCACCGAACTGGGCCTGCTCGACGTAGAACCGCAAGAGATCGTGGTATTGCCGCGAGGACTGAAGTTCAGCGTTGAACTGCGCGACGGCGCAGCGCGGGGCTACATCTGCGAGAACCACGGTTGTGCCCTGCGGCTGCCGGACTTGGGGCCGGTCGGCAGCAACGGGTTGGCCAACCCGCGGGACTTTCAGGTGCCCCATGCGCATTTTGAAGACAGCGTGCAGCCCTGCGTGCTGGTGCAAAAATTCCTCGGCGAATTGTGGGCGACCTCGCTGGAGCATTCTCCCTTCGACGTCGTCGCGTGGCACGGCAACCATGTTCCGTACAAATATGACCTGCGCCTGTTCAACACCCTCGGCACCGTGAGTTACGACCATCCCGATCCGTCGATCTTCACCGTGCTGACGTCGCCGAGCGCGGTGGCGGGCCAGGCGAATATCGATTTCGTGATCTTTCCGCCGCGCTGGATGGTGGCGGAAAACACCTTCCGCCCGCCCTGGTTCCACCGCAACCTGATGAACGAATTCATGGGCCTCATCGACGGCGCGTATGACGCCAAGGCTGCAGGCTTCATGCCCGGCGGCGCGTCGCTGCACAATTGCATGAGCGCCCATGGCCCGGACAATGCCAGCGCCGAGAAGGCCATCGCTGCCGAGCTCAAGCCGCACAAGATCGAACAGACCATGGCCTTCATGTTCGAGACCGGCAAGGTCTTGCGCCCCAGTTATCAGGCGCTGGAGTGCCCTCAGCTGCAAAGCGACTACGACGCCTGCTGGGATGGTATTGCCAGAACGTTCAAGCCTTTCGACACGGACAGCCAACGATGAGCACCTCACAGCCCGCGCGCAGCTGGGTCGCCAGCGCCAACGACCACCCCGACTTCCCCCTGCAAAACCTGCCGCTGGGCGTCTTTAGCCGCCCCGGCTTTGGCAAACGAGGCGGCGTCGCCATCGGCGATTTCATTCTGGACCTGCAGACGGCCCTTGAGGCCAGCCTGTTCAATGGCGCTGCGCGGGTTGCCGTGGAAGCCGCCAGCCGAGGGCAGTTGAACGAATTTTTCGCCCTGGGTGGTTCGTCCCGCCAGGCGCTGCGCCACGAATTGCTCCACCTGCTCGACGAGAAAAACCTGCAGCGTGAGCGCTTGCAGGCCATGGGCGACCGTCTGCTGGTGCCGATGGCCGACTGCCAGATGCACATGCCCGCGCAGGTGGGCGACTACACCGATTTCTATGTCGGCATTCACCACGCAATGAACGTCGGCAAACTGTTCCGCCCGGACAACCCGCTGTTGCCCAACTATAAATACGTGCCGATCGCGTACCACGGGCGCGCGTCGACACTGGGCGTGTCCGGCATGCCGGTCAAACGCCCCAGCGGGCAAACCTTGAAGCCGGGCGCCGAGGCGCCGGATTTCGGACCCAGCAAGCGCCTGGATTACGAACTGGAAGTGGGTGTCTGGATAGGGCAGGGCAACGAGGCGGGCGAGCCTGTCGCCATCGGCAAGGCGGGCGAGCATATCGCCGGCTTCTGCCTGTTGAACGACTGGTCGGCCCGGGATGTGCAAGCCTGGGAATACCAGCCGCTGGGGCCGTTTCTGTCGAAGAGTTTCGCGACGAGTATCTCGCCTTGGGTGATCACGGCCGAGGCGCTGGCACCTTTTCGCGCCGCACAACCGCAGCGTCCCGCAGGCGACCCGGCGCCGATGGCCTATCTGTTCGATGAGCAGGATCAAGCGGGCGGCGCACTGGACATCGAACTGGAAGTGCTGCTGCTCACCGCGCAGATGAAAGCGCAGGGCGCCGCCCCGCACCGGCTGGCCTTGAGTAACACGTTGAACATGTACTGGACCGTCGCGCAGATGGTGGCCCATCACAGCGTCAACGGCTGCAAGCTGCAAGCGGGGGATCTGTTCGGTACTGGCACGCTGTCGGGCCCGCAAAGCGGTCAGTTCGGCAGCCTGCTGGAAATGACCGAGGGCGGAAAACACCCCGTCGAGTTGCCTAACGGTGAGAAGCGGACGTTTCTGGAAGCCGGCGACGAAGTGATCCTCAAAGCCCGCTGCCGCAAGGACGGTGAAGTCAGTATCGGGTTTGGCGAATGCCGTGGGGTGGTACTGGGCTGATCCATGGCCCGGCTTGATGGGTCATTGCGGGGCAGATTTGAACTGTAGGAGCCGGCTTGCTGGCGAATGCGGCGGTTCAGCACGAAACAAGTTGGCTGACACAGTGCGTTCGCCAGCAAGCCGGCTCCTACGGATTTGTGTCCGCGGAGGTTTCCGGAGGTGCAAGGCCCCCGGGATTTCGGCGTCTCGGCTCATCGCTGTAATCCAAACCCGCCCACCAACGACCCACTGCGCGGCAGGAACCGTCCTTGCCGTTCCCCCTGCGGCTGGCCTTCAGCGTAACTCAAGTGGCCGTTGACCCAGACCGCGTCGATACCTTCGGCTGCGCGTTTAGGCTCTTTGAAGTCGGCCACATCGCGCACCGTTTCGGCGTTGAACAACACCAGATCCGCCCAACAGCCTTCGCGCACGAAGCCGCGATCCTGCAAGCCGAAGCGCCGGGCGGTCAGCCCGGTCATCTTGTGCACAGCGGTGTGCAGCGGGAACAGCCCCAGATCCCGACTAAAATGCCCGAGCACCCGTGGAAACGCACCCCACAGGCGCGGGTGCGGGAACGGGTCTTCCGGCAGGCCGTCCGAGCCGATCATCGACAGCGGGTGCTTCATGATCCGCTGCACGTCGGCTTCGTCCATGCCGTAGTACACGGCGCCGGCCGGCTGCAGTTGGCGCGCGGCGTCCTCCAGCGAAAGGCCCCAGTCGGCAGCGATGTCTTTCAGCTCGCGTCCGCCCTGATCCGGGTGCGGCGTCGACCAGGTGATAGTGATGGGAAACGCATCGGTGACCTGTTTCAAATCCAGCGTCGACGAACTGGCCGCGTAGGGGTAGCAGTCGCAGCCGACCGGGTGGGTCAGCGCGGCGTTTTCCAGGGACGCCAGCAGCTGCGGGCTACGGCCCCAGTTGCCGGCGCCCGCGCATTTCAAATGGGAAATCACCACCGGCGATCTTGCGTGGCGGCCGATGTCGAACGCCTCGTTCATGGCCTCCAGAACCGGCTCGAATTCGCTGCGCAGGTGCGTCGTGTACACCGCCCCAAACGCCGTCAGCTCCTCGGCCAGTTGTTTGACTTCGTCGGTTTCGGCCGAGTAAGCCGAGGCATAGGCCAGACCGGTGGACAGGCCCAGCGCGCCGTCTGCCAGGCTGTCGCGCAATTGCACGCGCATGGCGCTGATCTCGTCAGGCCGCGCAGTTCGCAACAGGTCGTCCAGGTGATTGCTGCGCAGCGCGGTGTGGCCGATCAGCGCGGCAACGTTGACCGCCGGGCGCGCCGCGTCCACCGCGTTGCGGTAATCGATAAAGCGCGGGTAAGCGAAGGCGGCAGCGGGGCCCAGAAGATTCATCGGATCCGGTGGCTCGCCCGCCAGCGAAACGGGTGAGGCGCTGATGCCGCAGTTGCCGACGATCACCGTGGTCACGCCCTGGGTGATCTTCGGCAGCATCGCCGGCTGACGAATCACCACGGTGTCGTCGTGGGTGTGCACGTCGATGAAACCCGGCGCCAGCACACGGCCCGCGGCATTGATTTCTTCGCTGGCAGAGACGTCGTGCAGGTCGCCGATGCGCTGGATGCGCCCTTCGCGGATCGCCACGTCGGCGCGGTAGCCCGGCGTATCGCTGCCGTCGATCACCAGCGCGTCGCGAATGATCAGGTCGTAAAGCATGGGTCAGTCTCCAAGCGGCAGGCCGTCGTCGCCGCCGCGATAGTCATCCAGGGCCAGCTTGATCCGCCGCAGCCGTTCGCGATTGGCGTCGGGCGCGGTCAGGGCAAGTTCGGTCGCCAGCACATCGATGGTCAGTAGCATGCCGTAGCGTGCGGCCGTGGGTTTGTAGATGAAATTGGTTTCGGCGATCTGCAGGGGCAGCAGGACATCGGCCAGCTCCGCCAGCGGTGAGTCGGGCAGGGTGATGGCGAGAATCTTCGCGCCGTAGCTGCGTGCCAGCGCCACCGCATCCAGCAGTTCAGGAGGGCGCCCGCTCAGCGAACAGACGATCACACTGTGTTCGGGGCCCAGGGTCGCGGCAATCAGGCGCATCATCACCGGGTCGCGGCTTGCGGCGATCGGGTAACCGAGGCGCACCAGCCGGGTCTGCAACTCTTCGCTGCACAGGCTGGAGGCGCCGCCCATGCCGAAGCTGTGAATCATCCGCGCCGGCGCCAGCAGGGCCACGGCCGCCATGAAGCGCGACTCGTCGAAACCGGCCAGGTGCTGGCGCAGGGTGGATTCGATGTCGCCGACGATCTGCGTGAAAAACGCCGACTGCTCCGGCGCCTGTTCCGGCGTGAGAAAACGGTTGCCCACCGCGCTGGCCTGGGCCAGTTGCAGGCGCAGGTCGCGCAGGTCCTTGCAGCCCACCGTGCGGGCGAAGCGCGAGAGGGTGGCGCTGCTGACCTCGGCGCGCGCGGCGAGGTCGTCGAGGCTAGCGCTGGCGGCAAACGCGACGTCGCTGAGCACCAGTCTGGCGATACGGCCTTCGCCAGCGCTGAACGACTCCTGCCGGGCGCGGATTTGGTAAAGAATGTCCACTCAGAGCACCTGCGCCAGCCCGAGGGTCAGGACAAAGGCGATCACCGAAATCAGCGTTTCCAGCACCGTCCAGGTTTTAAAGGTCTGTGCCACGGTCATGTTGAAGTACTCCTTGATCAGCCAGAACCCGCCGTCGTTGACGTGGGAGAAGATCACCGAACCCGCGCCGGTCGCCAGCACCAGCAGCTCCGGGTGGGGGTAACCCAGGCCCAGCGCCACGGGGGCGACGATGCCGGACGCGGTGGTCATTGCCACGGTGGCAGAGCCCGTGGCGATGCGCATCAGTGCCGCGAACAACCAGCCCATCAGCAGGGGCGACAGGTGAAAATCCTGGGCCAGACCGACAATCTCGTTGGTCACGCCGCTGTCGACGAGAATCCGGTTCAGCCCGCCGCCCGCACCCACCAGCAATGTGATGCTGGCCGTTGGCGCCAGGCACTCCTGGGTGAACTTCAGGATCGAATCGCGGGAAAAACCCTGCGCGATGCCCAGTGTCCAGAAGCTTAGCAACGTGGCCAGCAGCAGCGCGATCACCGAGTTGCCGATGAACAGCAGGAAGCTGTTGAAACCGCTGCCCGGGGTGGCAATCAGGTTGGCCCAGCCACCCAGCAGCATCAGCACCACCGGCAGCAGAATGGTCGCCATGGTGATGCCAAAGCTTGGCAGTTGCGCGCGCGGTTCACGGTCGAGAAACTGCTTGGCCAGCGGGTTTTCGTCGGGCAAATGAATATGCGGCACGATAAAGCGCGCGTACACCGGGCCGGCAATGATCGCGGTGGGGATGCCGATCAGGATCGCGTAGAACAGGGTCTGGCCGACCGAGGCCTGATAGGCCTGCACCGCCAACATCGCCGCGGGGTGCGGCGGCACCAGCGCGTGTACCACCGAAAGGCCGGCGACCATGGGCAGGCCGACCATCAGAATCGACACGCCAACCCGGCGCGCGACGGTGAACGCGATGGGCACCAGCAGCACGAAGCCCACTTCGAAAAACAGCGGCAGCCCCACCAGAAACGCGATGCAGACCATCGCCCAGTGCGCGTTGCGCTCGCCGAAGCGGTCGATCAAGGTGCGCGCCACCTGCTCGGCACCACCGGACTCCGCCATCATTTTCCCGAGCATGGTGCCCAGCGCCACCACCAGCGCGATGTGCCCCAGCGTTTTGCCGACGCCGCCCTCATAGGACGCGACAACAGCATTGGCCGGCATGCCGGCCACCAGCGCGAGGCCGACGGACACCAGGGTGATGACGATGAAGGGATTGAGACGAAAACGCGCGATGAGCACGATCAGGGCGATGATCGCGACGGCGGCATAGACCAACAGAGACAGGCCGGTTGATGGAGGCATGCAACAGATTCCTTGCTGAGAAAGGGAAGGTCAGGGCTTGGGCGGCGGCGGGGCTGAGCCTGTCGAGCTGGAACAGAGCAGGACTCACCCGCGCAATGGCGTTAACCGGTGCGCAGCCAGGCGGTGAAAACAATCTCGGCAGTGGATGTTGCAAGCGCCATCAACGGCGAAAGAGAACAAGGGGCGGGACGATCACAGGCAGTCATTATTGTTATCTCTGATTTCGTGATGAAAATTAAATTACACGAAACAGGATAAAAATATCAATTAATGAAAATTAATTTCTTCACGCTTATCCTCGTATTTTGCTCGCTGCGCATTCCGCAGGAGCCGGCTTGCTGGCGAACCGGGCATAACAGCTGACGGCGATGCGTATGGACGGACGCCTACGCCAGCAAGCCGGCTCCTACAGTGGTTTCGTCAGTCTGTAACATCCGCGGTGATCAACAGTCCGTGGGCGCCGGCTTGCTGCAAACGCCTGAAGCGGCCTCTTCCCGGCTAAAGCCGGTCCCACTGAAATCAGGGATTCATCCCGCGCTGAACCGCTCGCGATACGCTTGGGGCGTCACCGACACCGCGCGCATGAAGCTGCGCCGCAAGGTCTCTTCCGTGCCGAAGCCGCAGCGGTCGGCGATGCGCTTGATCGGCAGCGCGCTGTCGCCGAGCAACCGCCTTGCCGCTTCGACACGCAACTGCTCGATGGCCCGCGCCGGCGTGTTTCCGGTGTAGGCGCGGTAATGGCGCACGAAACTGCGTTCGCTCATGCCGACCTGCGCCGCCAGCACGCCGACGGACAGATCGCTGGCGAGGTTGTCGAGGATCCAGGCGTGCAGGTCGCCGAAGCGGCTGCCCGGGTCGCGGGTCTGGTGCTGCATCGACAGCGCCGTGCTGAACTGCGATTGCCCGCCGGGGCGCTTGAGAAACACCACCAGATCGCGGGCGACGGCCAGCGCGATGTCGCGGCCCAAGTCCGCTTCCACCATCGCCAACGCCATATCAATCCCGGCGGTCACCCCGGCGGAGGTCCAGAGGCTGCCTTCATTGATGAAAATCGGGTCCGGGTCTACTCGCAACAACGGGAAGCGCCGCGCCAGTTCATCGCAGCTGTCCCAGTGCGTGACCACGCGGTGGCCGTCCAGCACGCCTGCCGCCGCCAACAGAAAGGCGCCGGTACACACCGACGCCACCCGCCGGGCGCTGGCGGCCTGTGTCCGCACCCAATCCACCAACGGCGCCTCCAGCAGGGCGGAATGCACGCCGCCGCCACCGGCGATGATCAGCGTGTCCGAAGGCAGGGACGGCAGCGGGTGAGTGAGCAGGCCGAGCCCGGCGGAAGACGCCACGCTGCCGGGCTCCCGGGCAATGACCTCCGGCCGGTAAGGTGTTTTCAAACCGGCGTCATGGGCCATGGCATTGGCCGAGGCGAACACCTGCAAGGGCCCGGCGATGTCCAGCAATTGGACATTGGGGAAGGCCAGGACGTGAACCGGCTTGGGCTGATGGGACATGGCGGCCTCGGTGCGAAAATTGGCGTGAATTGTCGCCTTTATGGCGTATCCGCCAGAGGCTAGATCGTTACAGTCAATTCGTCCAGTCACCGTAGTGGTTCGACTCGGCCGCACGGCTTGCTCATTCACAACGACTCATGTTTTTGAACACAAGGAACGCACCATGACCCTGCATATCGGCCTGCTGGTTTTCCCTAAGGTCCAGCAACTTGACCTGACCGGTCCCTTTGATGTTTTCGCCACCATGCCCGGCGTGGTCGTGCACCTGGTCTGGAAGAACCTTGATCCGCTGCTGTCCAGCACGGGCCTGACGCTGGTGCCGACCGTCACCTTCGACGACTGCGTGGACCTCGACGTCATTTGCGTGCCGGGCGGGGTCGGGGTCGATGCCTTGATGGAAGATGCGCAAACCCTGGCGTTCATCCGGCATCAGGCGGCGACCGCGCAATACGTGACCTCGGTCTGCACCGGCGCACTGGTGCTGGGCGCCGCAGGGCTGTTGAAAGGCCGCCGCGCCACCACCCATTGGGCGTCTCATTCGCTGCTGGAGCAGTTTGGCGCGATCCCGGTCAGCGAGCGCGTGGTGCGCGACGGCAACCTGATGACCGGCGGCGGCGTCACGGCCGGGATCGACTTTGCGCTCACGCTGATCAGCGAAGTCTTCGATGCCGACACCTCCCGCACGATTCAGCTGCAACTGGAATACGCGCCGGCACCGCCCTACGATTCCGGCCGCCCGGACACTGCACCGTCGAATGTCCTGGCCATCGCCACCGACCGCGCCATGCCCGGATTGCTCGCGCGGCGGCAGATTGTCGAGCGCGTCACAGCGGCTATGGCTTGACCGGCCGGATCAGGCCGACGTCTTGTCCAGCGGGATTTCATACCAGCACAGGAAGAGGTCGAGGGCCGACTCCACCACCTCGCGCTGTTTGTCGGGCGCGAGCAGCGGTTCGTTCAGGGTGACTTGAGGCCAGAAGGCGAAGGCCTTGAGCAACGCATGGATTTGCGAGGCGGCAAATCCCGCTTCGACGGCCTTCAGGCGGCCGTCCTGCTGGGCACCGCGCACCCAGACGGTGAAGGTCTCTTCGCGCTGATTGAGGCGGCTGACCCACGTCTGCGCGCGCTCAGGGGAATGAATTGTCGCGCCGATGGCCACCCGCGCCAGGTCGATAAAATTGCTGTCGCCGAGGGTCTCCATCTTGGCGTCGAACAGCTCGCGCAGTTGATCACGCAGGGGAACGCCGGGTTTGTAGGTGGCATCGGCCTGGGTGGCTGCGATAGACCATAAGCGCTGAAGCATCTCGGAGAACAGCTCTGCCTTGCTGGGGAAATGGTTATAGACCGTACGCTTGGAGACCTCCGCCCGGGCAGCGATGCGGTCCATGCTCGTGACCTCGAAACCGTTATCGCGGAATTCGGCAATCGCCGCCTGAACAATGGCTTCGCGTTTACGGTCGGTCAGTCGCAGTGGGGCAGTCATGGGTTCACTTCTGTGAGATGAAGCGGGCGACGAAGTCTCCCGGCAAGAAAATTACACCGGGCAGTTTACTTCCCTTTGCGCATCGTGCAAGCTTGAAACTACACTGTGTAGTGTAAGACCGGCCAGGAGCGACAGGATTCAAGCTTCAAGTCTAAGCTTCAGGCGCCCGGCATGCTCTCGCAGCTCGCAGCTCGCGCAGCGCCACCTTTACCCGTTTCATGGAGTCAGCACCCTCATGGCCTCGATCGAAAAAAACCCGGATACCCCTCGCGCGTTGCCCGTCCTGACTCGTCGCGAGGGTCGCTACTCCAATTTCAAGCCCATGGCGCGCTCAAGCGTCGGCAAAACCCTGCGCATTTTCTGGAACGCCCTGTTCAACAAGCCCCACCACACCCGTCCTGCCGGAGAGATCCCGGTTCAGCCGCTGTCGCGTCAACAATTGCTCGCAGCCCCCGACAACACGGTGTACCGGCTCGGGCATTCCACTGTGTTGCTGAAGCTGCGCGGTGCGTACTTTCTGACCGACCCGGTGTTTGCCGAGCGTGCCTCGCCGGTGCAATGGGCCGGACCGCAGCGCTTCCACCAGCCGCCGATCAGCCTCGCGGACCTGCCGCCACTCAAGGCCGTCATTCTCTCCCACAACCATTATGACCACCTCGACCACATGACCATTGAAGTGCTCAAGGACAAGGCCGAGCACTTCATTACGCCGCTGGGCGTGGGGGACACCTTGATCGAGTGGGGCGTGCCCGCTGCCAAGGTTCAACAATTGAACTGGTGGCAGTCAACGGACGTTCACGGCATTCGCTTTGTGGCGACGCCGGCGCAGCACTTCTCGGGTCGTACGCTGCGTGACGGCAACCAGACGCTGTGGGCGTCATGGGTGATGCTCGATGGCGAGCAGCGAATCTTTTTCAGCGGTGACACCGGCTATCACGACGGCTTCAAGTTGATCGGCGAACAGTACGGCCCGTTCGACCTTACCTTGATGGAAACAGGTGCCTACAACGTTGACTGGCCGGACGTGCACATGCAACCCGAAGAAACCCTGCAAGCGCACATCGACCTGCGCGGCAAGTGGCTGCTGCCGATTCACAACGGCACCTTTGATCTGGCGATGCATGCCTGGCATGAGCCGTTCGACCGCATTCTCGCCCTGGCGTGGGAGCGCAGCATTTCCATCACCACCCCGGAGATGGGCCAGCCGTTCTATGTGCAGTACCCCAGCCGGTGCGAGGCGTGGTGGCTGAAAGTCGACAAGGCGGTCGAGCCCGCCACCGGCTGCCGATCAAAGCAGCGGGACGCTCGTCCCCAAGCCGCCAGCCGCGGATAAAGCCGACAACGGCCGGATCAGGGTTTGTCGTGAGTAGGATCGGCCGGAGACTCGGACTCCGGTGGCCGCTGTTGCTCGCCGCTCTGATTGGCCTCCTTGTGCTCCTCGCCCACCTTGCCTGCGTTCTCAGGTTTGTGGTCAAGGTCTTCGCGTGTCGATTCTTTAGGCATGGTGTTCTCCGGTGTCCGGGTTGAAATGGCAGTCGCAAGGGGCGTGCTCAGGACGCGATTTGATTGATCAGCATCAGCGCTTCGTCTTTGAACAACGGTTGTTTCATTCGTTCGGCGAGCATGGCCGTGGGCCGTTCACGCTCGCAGCTCACCACGGCCGCCACGACGCCCTGTTTGCAGATAAGCGCGAGGAAATCAAAGCGCTCCGGCTCGCCGAGGTACACGATGTCGTCCCAGTCTTCGGCGTGCCCGAGACAGTCCAGACGCTTTTCAAAGTGATACGTCCGGAAATACGGGATATCGGTGTAATGGCGGCCTTCGCCGAGCATGTTGCCTGCCGCGATGCGCGCCTGCTGCTGGGCGAGCCGCCAGTGCTCGATGCGGCGCGGATGATGGTTGAGCGGGAA
The DNA here is from genome assembly GCF_036387035.1 of Pseudomonas sp. Taxonomy (GTDB): domain Bacteria; phylum Pseudomonadota; class Gammaproteobacteria; order Pseudomonadales; family Pseudomonadaceae; genus Aquipseudomonas. The sequence goes on from NZ_DASVUM010000171.1 coordinate 12,853, forward strand.
GGTGGCGATATCGCCCGCCGCCCACAGATCCTTCCCCGCGCGCATGCCATCATCGACGCTCATCGAGCCGTCGTCCTCCAGATGAATCCCGTCGATGAAATGCGTCACCGGGTTTACGCCGACGCCGACCAGTGCCAGATCCACCGGCACTCGTTCGCCATTGCCGAGCACCGCCGTTTTCAGCACCTGACTCCCATTCTCTTCAGCGCCTTCAAAACGGCTGATGTCAACATGGGTCCTGAACAGCACGCCATTTTGCTCATGCAGCGTACGCAGCGCTTTGCCGATGCGCTCACCCAACTGGCCGGCAAACGGCACCTCGTGGTGAGCAAGGACGGTGACGGCCACGCCCTGTGTGCGCAACGCAGAGGCCGCTTCCAGTCCAATAAAACTGTCGCCGACAATCAGCGCATGGCCGCCGGGGCGCACCGCCGCGAGAATCCGACTGGCGTCGTCACGGCTGCGCAGTGTCAGCACTTGCGGCAGATCCGCCCCCGCCAGGGACAGCGCCCGGGGTTCGCCGCCGGTGGTCACCAGCGCTGCGTCATAGTCAAAGCGGCGTCCGTCCGCCAGGGTCACGCGTTTATTGACGGCGTCCAGCTTCATGACTTCGCCGTGAATGCGCTGGATGTGGTTATTCAGGTAAAAGGCGTCATCGCGCAAAGCAGGGACCTCGTCTGCTGGCATGTCGGCAGACAGTACAAATTTGCTCAACGCGGTGCGGTCGTAGCCGGGTGCAGCTTCTCTGTCGATCAGCAACACTTCGCCGTTGAAGCCTTTTTCCCTTAACGCACAGGCTGCGGCGGTACCCGCTGCGCCGGCGCCGATGATGACGAAACGGCGGGTATCCTCGGCCCGCGTCGGGGTGTGAGCCGTCATCTGCAGATCGTCGACATGCACATGACCGTCGATGACCTGCACGGGGTAACGGGTGAGCGCATCCAGCGCCGGCGGTTCGCAGAGGTGGCCGTCGTCGATTGAAAATTCTGCCTTGTGCCAGGGGCAGATCAGGTGGCCATTGCAGATGGCGCCGTCTGCCAAAGGGGCACCGGCATGGGGGCAGAAGGCTTGAAACGCATGGACATCGTCGCCGTCCAGAACCAGCAGCGCCTTGGTTTCGCCAAACTCGACCTGAAGACCGCGGTCCCGATGAAGCTCCGTCAGGTTGGCGACTCGATGCAGGGGCATGTGCAGTTCCTCATAGGCTTTTATTGAGCGCGTGGGCTTTTTGTTGGGAGTCGGCCGTCAAGGAAGAGGTTCAGGTAATTATTCGTCAGGTTAGATGGGCGCACCTGCACTTCCAGGCCCGCTGAGGCGTTCGACACCCTGATCCTCGCGTCGCCCCCGCTTCATCGAGCCTGATTCACCGAGCGCGATTCATCGAGTCAGCCCTAGCCGCTCGTGCCAATCGGCTATGGACTCGTCGGGAAACGCCTCGAATTGCTGGTCGTTCGGCCCTGCGGCCACTTCGACCCACGATGCTTTGGAATTGAGCAGCAGGTGCGTGTGCTCTGGCGGTGTCGGCAATGGGGTATCGATGGCCGATGCAAAAGGGTGAATCAGCTCCGGCCATTCGGGACTGAACAGCCAGAGCCCGCTGCCGCAGAGTTTGCAGAAGTGCCGTTCTGCGCTGCTGGTGCGGGTCTCGTGATGGGCGTCGTCGCGCATCTTCGCGTGGTAGACGGCGATGCTGTCTTTGCCTTTGACGTTGAGGCTCTTCGCGTCACCGCCCAGGTTGATCGAGTAACCGCCGCCGCCTTGGGTTTTACGGCAAATCGAGCAGTAGCAGCGTTGATAAGGGTAGGGGTGCGCGCTCGTCAGGCTGAATTCGACGGCGCCGCAGTGGCAGGAACCTTCCAGATGCATGAGTCACCTCCGTTTAAACGCAGTATCGGGCTTAAGTGTCTAGACCGCTCAAGCTGGCGGCGTTCGAAGTTTTATCGAACGGGCGTTCGGATTCTTCCTGGAGAGGCGGCTCAAGAAGCGTGCGGCAACGTCGATAAGCGGGAGTGGTATGACGACTTTCGTCGCCATGCATCCGACCGTCCCGCCTTCAGTGCCTCCGCCCCTATAACAACGAGCCGACCGCTATGAGCTTACGCAACCTGACCATCGCCCGCCGCGCCGGCCTTGGCTTTACCCTGATTTCCCTGTTAGTCGCGTTGCTTGGCTGGTTTGCCCTGAGCCAGATGTCGACCATTCGCCAGAGCGAAGTGGCGGTCGAAAGCAACTGGATGCCAAGCATGCGTCTGGTCAACGACATCCGTGAGGCCATGCTGCGCATCCGCACCATTTCCCTGCGCGTGGCCCTCGACACCGATCCAAAGAACGTCGGCGTTTACAAAGGACAAATGGACGCGCGTTCGAAGGTCCTTGGTGAAAAACTCGCGAGCCTCGATGCCTTCATCGACACCCCGCAAGAGAAGGCGCTGTACGACAAATTCCGTGCGACCCTGGCCGATTATCAGCGCGGTTTGACGCAGTCCTTCGTGCTCGCCGAAAGCGGTGAGCTCGCGGCGCTGAACAAGCTGCTGCTGGTGGACATGAAAACCGCCGTCGACAGCTCCGGCGCTCAGCTGGGTGATCTGGGCGATTTCTATTCCCATCAGGTCGAACTCGAAGGCGCTGCCGCCGAGGCCCAATACGGCCAGTCCCGAAACGTGGTGCTGGTGTTCGTGCTGATCGCGGCGCTGGCAACGGTGGTGCTGGCGGTGTGGTTGACCCGCAGCATCGTTCGGCCGCTGCAGGAAGCGGTTGATGCGGCTGAATACGTCGCCAAGGGCGATCTGACCCACGATATTCGCGTTGAAGGCAACGACGAAGTCACGCGGTTGCAGGGCGCGTTGCAGCAGATGCAGAACAACCTGCGCTCGACCCTGAGCCTGATCGGCAATTCGGCCAGCCAACTGGCGTCGGCCGCCACCGAGCTGAATTCGGTGACCGAAGACAGCCATCGTGGCCTGCACCAGCAGAACGCCGAAATCGAACAGGCCGCCACGGCGGTCAACCAGATGACCTCGGCGGTCGAAGAAGTCGCGCGCAACGCGGTGTCGACCTCCCAGGCGTCCAGCGAATCGAACACGGCGGCCCAGGACGGCCAGCGCCGCGTCATCGATACTGTCGACTCGATCCAGACGCTGTCCGGCAATGTGCAGCACACCTCGGACCTGGTGCAAAACCTCGCCGACCAGTCCAAGGACATCGGCAAGGTGCTGGACGTGATTCGGTCCATCGCCGAGCAGACCAACTTGCTGGCACTCAACGCCGCCATCGAGGCCGCACGGGCAGGTGAGTCCGGACGCGGCTTTGCCGTGGTTGCCGATGAAGTGCGGGCCCTGGCGCACCGCACGCAGCAGTCGACCCTGGAAATCGACAAGATGGTCTCGACCATGCGTAGCGGTTCCACCGAGGCCCTGGAATCCATGTCGGTCAGCCGCTCCCGCGCCACCGAAACCCTGGGGCTGGCGCAAGGGGCAGGTGAATCCCTGAGCCGGATCACCACGTCGATCAACGAGATTTCCGAGCGCAACCTGGTCATCGCCAGCGCCGCCGAAGAGCAGGCGCAAGTGGCCAGGGAAGTGGATCGCAACATCGTCAACATCCGTGACCTGTCGATGCAGTCCTCGTCGGGCGCCAACCAGATCAGCGCCTC
>NZ_DASVUM010000172.1:0-3081 GCF_036387035.1 Pseudomonas sp.
CGGGAGTCGAGAATGCCGGCGTTGATCACGCTTTCGGGAAGCTCGGGCGGCCACGCATGCTGATTGTCCAGCTCGATGGCGACCACCAGCGCTCCCTGGCTTTCGCTCGCTGCCGCCCCGGTTTCGACGGCATGAAGCTGAGCGGGGGCGGCATCGTTGATGCCCAGCCGTTCACTGCTGGGCATCAAGCGCTCGCGCAGTTCGATGAAAGCAGGGTGGCTCAAATCAACAGCCAAGGCGCCACGGCCCACGCGCCACCGCGTGTAGCACAGCAGCGTCAGCAGCAGGCGCGGCAAAATGCCGAACACCACCAGCACACCGACCAGCCAGCCCGCCCAGGCCTGACGGGCGTTTTCGATGGCGAACGCGTTGTCACCGCTGGCGCGGATCATGGATTCGGTGGGCACGCTGAAGCCGAGAAGCGAAGGAAGCGCCCCCAGACCTTGGGTCAGGCCGATAAAGGTGTCGCTGCCCAGAATGGTGGTTTCCCAGACGAAGCCGTAGCGCCGCGTCGCCATCAATAACAGCAGCAGCGTCAGGGCACTGAACAGGGCGAGCAGCCACAGACCATTGACGCAAACGCCCAGCACCCACCGATTCAGGCGCTTGCGTTGCAGAAGCAATATCAGCGCGGGCGCCAGTTGCGCGGCTTGTGCATCGCGGGCCAGTTTCTCGCTGAGCCACAGCCAGAGGCGCCCGAGACCAGCAGTGCTTTCCCCGGCGAAGAGCACGCCCAGGAGCCAACTTGCCAAGAGGATCAGATCAAGCCCCAGCAGGCTGCCCAGCGCCCAGAACACATTGACGGGAGTCTGTCCGTCGCCCAATGCGGCGAAGGCCAGCCCGGCGCCGCTGACCACCGCGAACACCGCCAGCACGATCAGCGCCAACCGCGCGCCTTGTTTCCAGTGGTGCAGGGCCTTGAGCATGCCGTCACGTTCGGCGAGCCACAGGGCACGGCGCCTGATCCGGGTTTGCAGGTCGCCGGCACCGGCGCGCGCACGGCGGTTGGCTTCTTCATCGTCTAGCGCGCCCGCGTGTTCTTCGCGCAGGCGCACGGCTTCGGTCAGCCAGAGTTCATCAAGGGGAGTCAGTGCAGTCACGCGGCGTCTCGTCGGTAAAGTCGTGGGTGAGCATAACCGGTGTGGCTGCGATGGTGCAGCGAACGGGTTATCGGTGCTTGGACCTGCATGGCAGGCGAATGTGCTGGGGCTGAGCGCTCTGATATCCTGCGGCCATGAAAAAACATCTCCCCCTGAGCTTGATCGCCGCACTCGCTGAAAACCGGGTCATCGGCGTCGACAATTCCATGCCTTGGCACCTGCCGGGCGATTTCAAATATTTCAAGGCGACCACGCTGGGCAAGCCGATCATCATGGGCCGCAAGACTTGGGACTCCCTGGGGCGTCCTCTGCCGGGGCGGCTGAATCTGGTGGTCACGCGGCAGCAGGGCTTGCAACTTGAGGGCGCCGAGGTGTTCACCTCTCTGGAGGCGGCAGTTCATCGCGCTGAAGAATGGGCGCGCGAGCAAGGTGTCAGCGAGGTGATGCTGATCGGCGGCGCCCAGCTTTACGGCCAAGCCCTTGAGCACGCCGACCGTCTTTACCTGACCCGCGTTGCGCTGAGTCCAGAAGGCGATGCGTGGTTTCCTGAGTTCGAGGAGGCGAAGTGGACGATGGTCTCGAATACAGAGAACCCGGCCCTGGATGACAAGCCTGCGTACAGCTTTGAGGTGTGGGAACGAGTCTGATATCGCTATCGCGAGCAAGCTCAGTGCTACAGGGGAATGCCGTCAACTGTGGGAGTGAGCTTGCTCACGAACATGGCATTTCAGCCGGTGAAGATTTATGGGATGTGCCGGCCTATTCGCGAGCAAGCTCGCTCCCACAAATTTGAGCAGCTAAAGCGCTGTCACAAGAACGTCGTTTTTATGTCATCTGTCGCGAACGGCGACCGAGATGACGGCATCAGAACGGACGCGGTCGCTGACGCATCGAAACAGTAATGGCTTTTTGTTAGGGTCCCTCCTCGAACCATAAACGGGGAGGAGATCACCATGAAAATCGCACCAACGCTCGCAGCCGCTGCGCTGTATCTGGGGCTAGCCGGGCACGCATTCGCGACCGAACTGACCCACTGGCCGGCGCCTGCCGCCAAGCAGCTCAACGCGATGATCGCGGCGAATGCCAACAAAGGTAACTTCGCCGTTTTCGACATGGATAACACCAGCTACCGCTATGACCTGGAAGAATCGCTGCTGCCCTTCATGGAAAACAAAGGGCTGATCACCCGAGACACCCTCGATCCGTCCCTCAAACTCATTCCGTTCAAAGACACTGCTGACCACAAGGAAAGCCTGTTCAGCTACTACTACCGACTGTGCGAAATCGACGACATGGTCTGCTATCCGTGGGTCGCGCAAGTGTTCTCCGGGTTCACCCTCAAAGAACTGAAAGGTTATGTCGATGAGTTGATGGCGTCGGGTAAACCTGTGCCGAGCACGTATTACGAAGGTGACGTGGTCAAGACGATCGAGGTGCAACCGCCCAAGGTCTTTACCGGTCAGGCCGAGCTGTACAACAAACTGATGGAAAACGGTATCGAGGTCTACGTGATGACCGCGGCGTCCGAAGAACTGGTGCGCATGGTCGCCGCTGATCCCAAGTACGGCTACAACGTGAAGCCGCAGAACGTCATCGGCGTGACCACCCTGCTGAAGAACCGTGAGACAGGTGAGCTGACGACTGCGCGCAAGCAGATCAGCGCTGGCAAATACGACGAAAAAGCCAACCTGGGCCTTGAACTGACCCCTTACCTGTGGACCCCTGCGACCTGGATGGCGGGCAAGCAGGCCGCGATCCTGACCTACATCGATCAATGGAAAAAACCGGTGCTGGTTGGCGGCGACACGCCTTCAAGCGACGGTTACATGCTGTTCCACGGCGTCGACGTCAGCAAAGGCGGCGTTCACTTGTGGGTCAATCGCAAGGACAAGTACATGACCCAGCTCAACGGCATGATGAAAACCAACGCCGAGGCTCAGGCCAAAGAGGGCTTGCCCGTGACGGCGGACAAGAACTGGGT
>NZ_DASVUM010000173.1:0-31394 GCF_036387035.1 Pseudomonas sp.
CTGCTCGGTATCACACGCGAGCAGATCGGCTCCTGGCTGATGCGCAACTGGGACATGCCGGAGGAGTTGGTCGTCGCGCTGCGCTTCCAGCACGATCCGCATTACGCAGGCGAGCATTACAAATACGCAAACCTGGTGTGCCTGGCCGTCAGACTGCTGCGCAAGGAAGGCATCGGCTCAGGTCCCCAGGAAGCCATTCCGGACGAACTGTTCGAACGTTTGAAGCTCCCCCGTGAGAAAGCTCAGGACGTCGTGAAGAAAGTACTTGAGGCCGAAGTGCTGTTGCGGGAGTTGGCGGCGCAGTTTAATTGATGGCGGACTGTCTGCAGGCAGCCTGAGGGGCAGTGGTAGGAGCCGGCTTGCTGGCGAATGCATAGTGTCAGTCGCTATGTTCGTATTTGACTCACCGCGTTCGCCAGCAAGCCGGCTCCTACAGATTAATGTAGGGGGCAGAGTCTTTATCGGACGTTGGATCTGCAGCCAGTTCTGTACTGAATCTGTTAATCCACAGGCTTCGTCGGTCAGCCCGCGACCTGTTTTTTCTTCCTCGGCTTCAAATACTTCGTCAGGCCCTGGAACCACATCACCAGTCCGGCATTGCCGGTGACCAGGATGTTCTTGTCCTGTATGCCCTGCATGAAAGCGAGCTGCTTGTTGCGGGCCTGCAGGGTGGCGAAGCCATAATTGGCGTCCTTGAATGAGATCACGAAAGCAGGCGCCGCAAAGGTGCCTGCACGGCTCTTCACGCGCTGATCACGCACGATGAAATGCCGGGCCACCTTGCCGTCGGTTGTCTGCAACTGGAAGGCCAGGTCCTTCCCCGCGAGTTGCTGTTGAAACGCGGGATTGTTGCGACTGGCGCGGGCCATCAACAGGCCCAACATCCAGAGTAGAAAGCGAAACTTCATGCGTGGGCCTCATGGGATCGACAGCGGTCAGGGTAACCAACGGCAGTGTAGCGAGCTTGGTGGTCCGGTGAGCGAGCAGAACCGGTCAGTCGCAAAGTGGCGAGCCAGACGGCGCCGACACGGCCGGGCAGCCTGGCTTTTCAGCAAAAAAAATGGGCATGCCGAGTAATCGGCATGCCCATTTTTCTATGCTGCTCGCCCTCCGCAGAGCGTTCAGCGACTTACTTCTTCTTTGCTGCCGGTGCCTTGGAGGCTGCGGCCTTGGCCGGCTTCGCATCCTTGGCGGCCGCAGCTGGCTTCGCTGGTGATGCCGACTCGGGGTTGACGCTGTCTTTGAGGAACTTGCCCGGCTTGAACGCTACCGTGTTGCTGGCCTTGATCTTGACGGGTTCACCGGTCTGGGGGTTCTTACCAGTGCGGGCGCCACGATGGCGTTGCAAGAAAGTGCCGAAGCCAACCAGTGTGACGCTGTCCTTCTTGTGCAGCGCGTTGGTGATTTCTTCGAGGACGGCATTGAGGACGCGGCTGGCTTGTTCTTTGGTGAGATCTGCTTTCTCGGCGATAGCCGCTGCAAGTTCTGGTTTACGCATATGAAGCCTCTTTTACGGTTTTTTGTTTTTATGTCCCGTGCAGCCCTTGCGGACAGCGAGCAGGTGCCGCAACAGCTCTACGTTGCGGCAGACCGGATTGAGAATGGCACGCCACCGGAACGCGCGCCAGTACGTGCGCTACGTTTGTTTCAAACTAAAGATGGCTTATCCGACAGAACGACCGTTAATCAGGCCAGCAGCGGCGGCAACGCTTTGTTCAGGGCGAGCTTGTCCATCACGGCAGCGCCGGTCAGCGCGTAACCCAGCAGGTTGCCATCGCTGTCCCGGCACAGCGCCTTGATGTCGGCGCCCTCACCTTCAACGGCCCAGACACCCTCCGAGCCCTTGGGCGGAGGAGACACTACCAGCGGGCACACCGGGGTTTTCACCGTGACCGGCATCGGGCCATATTTGACCGGTGTGGGTGTGCCGGCGAGGGTTTGAGCCAATGCCCGGGCGCAGTTCATCAGCGGCATGACATAAAGCAGGTTCAGCCCATCGACTTCAGCGCAGTCGCCCAACGCGTAAATGCTGGCGTGCGAGGTCTGCAAATGCCGATCAACCATCACACCACGCCCGATTTCCAGACCGGCAGCTGCGGCAAGGTCAGTTCGCGGACGCAGGCCGATGGCTGACACCACCAGATCGCAGCTCAACACTTCGCCATCGGACAGGTGTGCTTCGAGTCCGTCACCGGCGCGTTCAAGGCGCGTCAGCAGGGGGCCAAGATGAAAGCGCGCACCGAGGCTTTCCAGCCCGGCCTGCACTGCTGCGGCCGCCGCAGGGTGCAGCAATGTCGGCATCACCTGCTCGCAAGGCGCAACCAGATCGATTTCGTAGCCGCCCAGAATCAGGTCGTTGGCGAACTCGCAGCCGATCAGGCCTGCGCCCAGAATCAGCACTCGCCTCTTACCGGCGGCAGCGGCACGGAAACGCGCGTAGTCTTCCAGATCGTTGATCGGAAATATGGCGGCGGCATCACCCGCTACCGGTACGCGCACGGTTTCGGCGCCCCACGCCAGAATAAGGTCGCGGTAAGGCACTGCCTCCTCGCCGATCCACAGACGCTTGTGCCCAGGATCAATACCGCTGACGCGAGTGTGCGTGCGCACCTCAGCCTTGAGCTGCTCGGCCATCGTTCCGGGCTCGGCCATGCTCAGGCCGTCGGCTTCCTTGTTTTTGCCGAAGCCGGTGGAGAGCATCGGCTTGGAGTATGAACGGCCGTCATCTGCGGTGATCAGCAAGAGCGGCGTCTCGCCATCCAGCTTGCGAAATTCGCGAGCGAGGTTATAGCCGGCCAGCCCGGTACCGATGATCACGACAGGTGCGTTCATTCATTTCTCCAAAGGGATCGCGGAAGTCGGCGAATCAGCCGATTTCGATCATCTCAAAGTCCATTTTGCCGACGCCGCAGTCTGGGCATAGCCAGTCTTCCGGCACATCCTGCCAGAGGGTGCCTGGCGCGATGCCGTCATCCGGCCAACCATCAGCTTCGTTGTAGATAAGGCCACAGACTATGCATTGCCACTTTTTCATCGCTTGGTTCTCTTGGTTTCAGGCTAGACGACCCAGACGTTTCGCTGTCGTCGCGAAGTTTTTATCGAATGGGTCAGGCCTTTTACTGATCACAGCGCCGTGACGCAAGTTTCATTAACGCACAACACGCGCACTTTTCAGCAAGGGTCAGGCTGTAGCCGGAGTCGACGGTGCTCAGAACGCCCTTCCCGGCTAAAACCGGTCCCACTGACAGACCGCATATCCACCGCGGGACTGGCTTTAGCCGGGAAGGCGTCACCCGCCCCAGCGCAAAAATGGCGACGGCTCGGCCGTCGGTCATAAAACGCAAACATGTTAAGCTCGCTGCCCCGATTGCCGCCAATATCTGTTTCCCGTGATCCAGCAAACCCCAGCATGTCCAGCGCCCGAGTGGCTTCTGCGCGATCAGTTGACCGACGCACCCTCGCCCGTCGTTCTCGAGTGGCTGTTCCACGAAGATTCCCTGACCCGACGTCTGACCCGGCTCTCTGACAACCAGTTTCGCGTCACGCCGCTGTCTGAAGGCTGGCAGCGCCTGCGTGACGATGAATGCGCCGCGCTGCACTTGCCTGAAGGCAGTGAAGGCTGGGTGCGTGAGGTCTATCTGTTGGGCCGCGATGAAAGGTGGGTATTTGCTCGCAGTGTCGCCGGGCGCTATGCGCTGGAGCAGGACGGGCTGCACATGGACGAACTCGGCACCCGGTCGCTGGGCGAATTGCTGTTCAGCGATCGAGCCTTCGCCCGTGGACCACTGAAGACCTGCCGCTATCCTGCGCAATGGTTGCCTGAGGCCTATGCGCAGCCAAGGTTGTGGGGGCGACGCTCCTGTTTCAGCCGTGGGACCTTGAGCATTCTGGTGGCAGAAGTGTTTCTGCCTGCGGTATGGCACGCCATTGAAGCCCATCTTCCATTGCCAGCCCAAGAGGGCCGCTGATGTACCTTTCGCTGCTCAAATCCCTGAACCGCCTGCACCCACGCGCCTGGGACTTCATCCAGCTCACGCGCATCGATAAGCCCATCGGCATTTACCTGCTGTTCTGGCCAACGCTGTGGGCCGTATGGATCGCAGGCAAAGGCTCGCCGTCCCTGAGCACGGTACTGATCTTCGTTATCGGCGTGTTCCTGATGCGCGCGGCGGGGTGCGTCATCAACGACTTCGCCGACCGCAAGGTCGATGGACACGTCAAGCGTACTGAGCAGCGGCCGCTGGTCAGTGGCAGGGTGACAGCAAAAGAAGCGCTGATCCTGTTCGCCGTGCTGGTGGGCCTGAGCTTTGTGCTGGTGCTCTTCACCAACATGACGACCATCTGGCTGTCTTTCGGCGGTCTTGCCCTCGCGGCGTGTTATCCGTTCATGAAGCGCTACACCTACTACCCGCAAGTGGTATTGGGCGCTGCGTTTTCGTGGGGCATGCCGATGGCGTTTACGGCTGAAACCGGCGAACTGCCCGCTGCTGCCTGGCTGCTGTACATCGGCAATCTGCTGTGGACGGTGGGATACGACACGTATTACGCGATGACGGACCGCGAGGACGACCTGAAGATCGGGGTGAAATCCACCGCCGTACTGTTCGGTGACGCAGACCGGGTGATCATCCTGACGCTGCAATGCCTGGCGTTGTTCTGCCTGATGCTGGCGGGCGCACGCTTTGAGCTGGGCCTGTACTTTTTTATGGGCCTGCTGGTAGCGGCGGGATGCTTCGCCTGGGAGTTCTGGTCGACGCGGGGCAGAGAACCGCAAGCCTGCTTCAAGGCTTTTCTGCACAATCACTGGGCGGGACTGGCGATTTTTGTCGGTATCGTGGTGGACTACGCGCTGCGCTGACCGATTTGGCTCAACACAGCGCCTTAGGGTCACGTTACGGCTTGGCGATGTGCCAGACGTCACCCTTGCCGTCGCCGGTTTTGTCGCCAGCGGCTTTATCGTTTTTGAAAGTGTAGAGCGGCTTGCCTTTGTAAACCCACTGCGAGGCACCGTCGTCACGCTTGATGATGGTCCAGTCGCCCTCAGGCTTGTCGCTTGAGGTGGCGGTCAGAGGCGGCCAGTTGGTCGCGCATTGATCGTTGCAGACGGACTTGCCCGCAGAGGTATCTTTGTCAAAAGTATAAAGGGTCATGCCTTTGTGGTCGGTGAGCATGCCGTCGCTGGTCATCGCAGGCGCGGCAGCGAATGCCATGCCGGAAGACGCCAACGCTGCTGCGGCCAAAAGGCGCATCAGTGCGCAAGAAAGTTTAGCCATGAATGAATCCTCTTTTTGTCTGTCGTTGTGTGGACATTTCTTGTAGGACAAGCCGCCAGCTTAGCGCTAGAGAGGCTAATCCGCCTAGCTCGAACTAACCTGTCACACGACTGCAATAATTCCGTTATCTAATGCGCCCCAAGACAGTTAAATGACATGAGGTTCGAGGCATGGTTGGCAGGAGCATTCTGATCGTCGACGACGAAGCGCCCATTCGCGAAATGATTGCCGTCGCACTGGAAATGGCCGGCTATGACTGCATTGAGGCTGAGAACTCGCAACAGGCCCATGCTGTTATCGTCGACCGCAAGCCAGACCTCATCCTGCTGGACTGGATGTTGCCCGGCACATCCGGCATCGAGCTGGCCCGCCGTTTGAAGCGTGACGAGCTGACCGGTGACATCCCGATCATCATGCTCACGGCCAAAGGCGAAGAGGACAACAAGATCCAGGGCCTCGAAGTCGGCGCCGACGACTACATCACCAAACCCTTCTCCCCCCGCGAGCTGGTCGCCCGGCTCAAGGCCGTCCTGCGTCGGGCTGCCCCTAATGATGGCGAGTCGCCGATCGAAGTGGGCGGCCTGCTGCTGGACCCGATCAGCCACCGCGTGACCATCGACGGCACGCCTGCCGAGATGGGTCCGACCGAATACCGCCTGCTGCAATTCTTCATGACCCATCAGGAACGCGCCTACACCCGTGGGCAACTGCTTGATCAGGTCTGGGGCGGGAACGTCTACGTGGAAGAGCGCACCGTGGATGTGCATATCCGCCGCTTGCGTAAAGCCCTCGGCGAGGCTTACGAAAATCTGGTACAAACCGTCCGCGGTACTGGCTATCGCTTCTCCACCAAAAGCTGAAAAAGCGTGTGGCAGCGATTCAGACCGCTGAAAACAAGGACGCGTTAATTGAATCACAACTGGCATGGCACCCTGATCCGCCACCTGCTGATGCTGGTCACGGCATCGCTTCTGGCCGGTTTGATCAGCGGGCACTATGGCGCGTGCCTGGCAGTCGGTCTGGGGCTTTATCTGGCCTGGACCCTCAAACAGCTCATGCGCCTGCATGACTGGCTTCGCCATCATAAACCCGACGAGCCGCCACCCGATGGCTACGGCTTGTGGGGTGAAGTCTTCGATAGCATTTACCATCTGCAGCGCCGCGACCAGCGCGTGCGTGGCCGCTTGCAAGCGGTCATCGACCGCGTGCAGGAATCTACCGCCGCGCTGAAAGACGCCGTGATCATGCTCGACAGCGACGGCAACCTGGAATGGTGGAACCGCGCGGCCGAAACCCTGCTGGGCTTGAAGACGCCCCAGGACAGCGGTCAGCCGGTGACCAACCTGGTGCGCCACCCGCGCTTCAAGGAGTATTTCGAGCAGGCCAATTACGCCGAACCGCTGGAAATCCCCTCGCCGTTCAATGATCGCCTGCGCATTCAGATGCTGATTACCCGCTATGGCAACAACGAGCATTTGATGCTGGTGCGCGACGTGACTCGCATTCATCAGCTGGAGCAGATGCGCAAGGACTTCGTCGCCAACGTCTCCCACGAACTGCGCACACCACTGACCGTCATCTGCGGCTATCTGGAGACACTGCTGGATAACGTCGAGGAAGTGAATCCGCGTTGGGTCCGTGCGTTGCAGCAAATGCAGCAGCAGGGCGGACGCATGCAGACCCTGCTTAACGACCTGCTGCTTCTGGCCAAACTGGAGGCCACCGATTACCCGTCCGACAATCAGCCCGTGGCGGTTGCGTCGCTGCTGCTGAGCATTACCCATGACGCCGAGGCGCTGTCCGGAAGCAAGAATCAGCAGATCACACTGGACATGGAAAGCGACGCGGGCCTCAAGGGCAGCGAGGCGGAGCTGCGCAGCGCGTTCTCCAACCTGATCTTCAACGCCGTCAAATACACGCCGGCCGAAGGGAAGATCCGCATCCGCTGGTGGAGTGACGGCCGCGGCGCCCACTTGAGCGTGCAGGACTCCGGCATCGGCATCGACAGCAAACACATACCGCGCCTGACCGAGCGCTTCTACCGAGTTGATTCCAGCCGGGCGTCAAACACGGGCGGCACAGGCCTGGGGCTCGCGATCGTCAAGCATGTGCTGCTGCGCCACCGCGCGGCACTGGAAATCAACAGCGTCCCCGGTAAAGGCAGCGTGTTTATCTGCAACTTTGCTCCGAACCAGATCACCAAAGCCTAGGCAAGCCTGTAGATAGCCGTTAAATTGCGTCCCTTGTGCCCTCCATTCGTGAGGGCTTGCCTCATTCCACATTTCAAAACGGAACCTGCAAAACCCCATCATGGACCCTTCCCCTGGTATCAGCCTGGCTTCACTCTTCGCCGATTTCGGCATGATTCTTTTCGCAATGGTGTTGGTTCTGCTCAACGGATTCTTCGTTGCGGCCGAGTTCGCCATGGTCAAACTGCGCTCGACCCGTGTCGAGTCCATTGCCGACAACAACGGTTGGCGCGGACGCATTCTGCGCACCGTTCATAGCCAGCTGGACGCTTATCTGTCGGCCTGCCAGCTGGGTATTACGCTGGCGTCGCTGGGTCTGGGCTGGGTCGGCGAGCCGGCATTTGCGCACTTGTTGGCGCCGTTGCTCGAAACGGTAGGCGTGGAGTCGCCCGAAGTCGTCAAAGGGGTGTCGTTCTTCAGCGCCTTTTTCATGATCTCGTACCTGCACATCGTGGTGGGTGAACTGGCCCCGAAATCCTGGGCCATTCGCAAACCCGAGCTGTTGTCGCTATGGACCGCGGTGCCGCTCTACCTCTTTTACTGGGCGATGTACCCGGCCATTTACCTGCTCAACGCCAGCGCCAACGGCATTCTGCGTATCGCAGGCCAGGGCGAACCCGGCCCGCATCACGAGCACCATTACAGCCGTGAAGAGCTCAAGCTGATCCTGCACTCCAGCCGCGGTCAGGACCCGAGCGACCAAGGCATGCGCGTGCTTGCCTCGGCCGTGGAAATGGGCGAACTGGAAGTGGTGGACTGGGCCAATTCCCGCGAAGACATGGTCTCGCTGGAATTCAACGCTCCGCTTAAAGAAATCCTCGCGATGTTCCGTCGGCACAAGTTCAGCCGGTACCCGGTGTACGACTCGGACCGCAATGAATTCGTCGGCCTTTTGCACATCAAGGATTTGCTGCTGGAACTGGCGGCGCTGGATCACATTCCCGAATCCTTCAACCTCGCCGAACTCACCCGACCTCTGGAGCGCGTGTCCAAGCACATGCCCTTGTCACGTTTGCTGGAGCAGTTCCGTCAGGGCGGCGCGCACTTTGCGCTGGTCGAAGAAGCCGACGGCAAGATCATCGGCTACCTGACCATGGAAGACGTGCTGGAAGTGCTGGTGGGCGACATTCAGGACGAACACCGCAAGGCCGAGCGCGGAATCCTCGCTTACCAGCCGGGCAAACTGCTGGTACGGGGGGATACGCCGCTGTTCAAGGTCGAACGCCTGCTGGGCATCGACCTGGACCACGTTGAAGCCGAAACCCTGGCGGGGCTGATCTACGACAGCCTCAAGCGTGTGCCTGAGGAAGAAGAAGTCATGGAAGTCGAAGGCCTGCGCATCATCATCAAAAAGATGAAGGGTCCGAAGATTGTGCTGGCGAAGGTGCTCAAGCTGGAGTGAGCCGCTGCAGGTCTGAGCCCCGTCAATTTCCGCCAATGGCAAAATTGGGCAGGCTCTGGACCGGTTGCGAGAATTCGTAAGGAATCGACTCCAGCGCCAGCCCGACGTTGCGCTGCACCACGAAGTGCAGGTGCGGGCCGGTGCTGTTGCCGGTGTTGCCGGACCGTCCGAGCGGCGCGCCGACTGCCACATGCTGGCCTTCCTTCACGCTCACCGATCCCTGCTGCAGATGCAGGTAAACGCCCATCGTGCCGTCGTCGTGCAGGATGCGCACGAAGTTGCCCGACGGGTTCGCGCCTCGCCCCGATTGGGCATTTTCGGTTTTGATTACGGTGCCGCCTCGCGCGGCGATGATCTGCGTGCCTTCGGGCATGGCGATGTCGATCGCATAGCGGCTCTTGGCGCCCACGTGGCTGTAGGACCCATTGGCGCCCTGACTGATGCGAAACGGCCCGCCTACCCACGGCAACGGGTACCGATAGGCGAATCCACTTGCCGAGACGCTACGCTGCGGGTCGCCCACAATTGATCTCAGACTGGGCTTGTAGGCCATGGCCTTGCTGGCCACCTGAGGACTGAGCGCAATGAGACGTTCGTTACTGCGCGCCGCAATGGTGCGGCGAATGACTTGGTCCGACACGCCCACTACGTTTTTCACCCCGGCCAGACGCAGCTCGACTTCGACGGGCGCGTAGAGGTCGTTGCGAACATAGAGGCTGTCGCTGCCGTTGGTTTTCTTGACGCTCAGGCGCACCTGGCTGTCGATGCGCTCGACCATGCGCTCGCGCAGCTTCATCACCTGCGCGCCACGCACGGGCTGATCGGTGAACGACACGACGCCGTTGGCATCGGTGAATCGATAGATCGTGACCGCACCGGCGGTCTGCGTAGCCAGCAGTAAGGCACAGACAACCAGCACGCGCTCTAACATCGGGAGAGACCTGGTGAGTGGACGATTGACGCCCAGCCTAACAGTGATGCCAGCGCAATTGGACTCAACCGAATCAATCGGTAATAGACGAAGCGTCAAGGAAATCGCGTCAGCATGGAGAACGATCAGCTTTGCAATTTCTATGCTGAGATACCGCGTTCCAGCATGCCGCTCTTCGTCTGTGCCGCACGCTACCCACCGCCCGCACGCCGCGCTAGCGCGCAGCGAACCTTGAGAGACGGATCAGGCACCCGGTACGAAGTGCTTCTGGGCTGTGCCACGGGCGATCAGGCGCGAGAGGTAATCAAGCTTCTGGGTGTCCTTGTCGACGAATCGGAAGGTGACCTGCAGCCAATCGCTGTCCGGCTTCTGCTCGAAAGCGGCAATCGCGTGCAGGTAGCCATTGAGACGCGCCACTTCAGCGTTTTCCCCCTGCTCCAGATCGAGCACGGCGCTTTCGAGAATCTGCGGCAGGATCTCGCCCCGGCGGACCAGCAGCGACGCTTCCTTGAGCGTCAGCGCCTTGATCACGCAGGGTTGATTCCCGCTCGGCAGACGCAACTGCCCCTGACCACGACCGGTAGGTGCAGCGGCAGGAGCCGCTTTGGCCATCGGCTGGACCAGAGGCTGAGCGGCTTGCGGTGCAACTGAGGCTGCGGGAGCCGTGGTGACGACCTCAGGACGATTACCGGTCAAGGCGCTGAGCGAGTCATTGGCGAACGCCGCGTTCACGCGAGCCGGCCCGCTGGACATCAACGCGTCGAGCTTGCCGACTTTGTGCAGCGCTTTCTTTACCTTGGTCAGCAGCTGCTCGTTGGTGAACGGCTTGCCGATGAAATCCGATACGCCAGCCTGGATGGCCTGAATCACGTTTTCCTTGTCGCCACGGCTGGTGACCATGATGAAAGGCATGGTTTTCAGGCTGTCCTGCTGGCGGCACCAGGTCAGCAATTCGAGCCCGGACATTTCGGGCATTTCCCAATCGCACAACACCAGATCAAACGCTTCACGGCTGAGCAGGACTTGCGCCTTGCGGCCATTGACTGCGTCCTCCAGAGCGATCCCCGGGAATGCATTGCGCAGCCCTTTCTTGACCAGATCGCGGATGAACGGTGCGTCATCCACCACCAATACACTGACTTTACTCATCGACGCTCCTGATGGCGTGTTCACCGCAAAGGGTGAGCATTCGCTGGCGGATGGCCAGCCGCCAAACTGTTTGACGACACCGGGACTTTTATTCGCGGGTGACTTGAAAAATATGGGCAGACCGGAAAAACAAAAACGCCCGGCGGTTGCCAGGCGTTTTTTCTCAGGCAAACTTATTTATCGTCAGGGGCGTCCAGAACATTAATCCTTTCGGCGGTCAGGCCTTTGACTTCTTCCTGCATGCGCTTGAGGCCCAAGTGACGGACGTCGGTACCGCGCACGAGGTAGATAACCAGTTCGGAGATGTTACGCGCATGATCGCCGATGCGCTCCAGCGATCGCAGGACCCAGATCACGTTCAACACGCGAGAGATCGAACGCGGATCTTCCATCATGTAGGTGACCAGTTCACGCAAGGCCGTCTTGTACTCGCGGTCGATGTTTTTGTCGTACTGCGCAACCGACAATGCCAGATCGGCGTCGAAGCGGGCAAACGAGTCCAGAGCATCGCGCACCATCTTGCTGACCTGATCGCTGATATGGCGCACTTCGACATACCCGCGCGGAGACTCACCCTCTTCGCACAGCTGAATGGCACGACGGGCAATTTTGGTGGACTCGTCACCGATGCGTTCAAGGTCGATGACCGACTTGGAGATGCTGATGATCAAACGCAGGTCGGAAGCGGCAGGCTGACGCCGGGCCAGAATGCGCAGGCATTCTTCGTCGATGTTGCGCTCCATCTGGTTGATGCGGTCATCCACCTCGCGCACGCGCTGGGCCAGGCCCGAGTCGGCTTCGATCAAGGCGGTGACCGCGTCGTTGACCTGCTTCTCGACCAGACCACCCATTTCCAGCAGGTGGCTGCGAACCTCTTCCAGTTCTGCATTGAACTGCTGAGAGATGTGATGTGTATGGCTGTCTTTGATCATGAGTGTCCGTCCAGTTGATTGCGCGGTGGTTCAAGGCTGACGAAACACGTGCTAGCCGTAACGACCGGTTATGTAGTCTTCAGTCTGTTTTTTGGTCGGATTGGTGAACAACGTGTCGGTGTCCCCGTACTCGACCACCTTGCCCATGTGCAGAAACGCGGTGTAATCCGACACGCGCGCAGCCTGCTGCATGTTGTGGGTAACGATCACAATGGTGTATTTGGATTTCAGTTCGTAGATCAACTCTTCGACTTTCAGCGTCGAAATAGGGTCGAGCGCAGAGCACGGCTCATCAAGCAACAGCACTTCGGGTTCGACGGCAATGGTGCGGGCGATCACCAGACGCTGCTGCTGACCGCCGGAAAGTCCGAGCGCCGACTCGTGCAGCCGGTCCTTGACCTCGTCCCACAATGCGGCGCCACGCAAGGCCCACTCAACCGCTTCGTCGAGCACGCGTTTCTTGTTCACCCCCTGAATCCGCAGGCCGTAAACCACATTCTCGTAGACGGTCTTGGGGAACGGGTTGGGCTTCTGGAACACCATGCCGACGCGGCGACGCAGCTCGGCGACGTCCTCGCCTTTGGTGTAAATGTCGTGGCCGTACAGCTTGATCTCACCCTGCACGCGGCAGCCATCTACCAGATCGTTCATGCGGTTGAAGGTACGCAACAACGTGGACTTGCCGCACCCGGACGGCCCGATGAACGAAGTCACCCGCTGCTTGGGGATGTTCATGCGGATGTCGAACAGTGCCTGCTTCTCGCCATAAAAGAGATCCAGACCCGGCACCTCCAGCGCAACGGCTTCGGTCGCCAGATCCAGCACCTGGCGCTTGCGACCCAGGGCCGACATGTTGACGCCGTGGGCGTGGGATTCGTGTTGCATGGTCTCACTCCGATCGTAGCTGCAAGCCTAGAGCCGCTAGCTGCAAGTGTGGTGCTAATACGGTATGCGGCTTCTCAGCTTGCCGCTTAGCTTGTAGCTTGTAGCTGACTCAGTCTTCAAACGCCTTGTACTTGTCGCGCAGCCGGTTGCGAATGGTCACCGCCGACAGGTTCAGCAACGCAATCACCAACACCAGCAAGAGCGCCGTGGCATACACCAGCGGGCGCGCGGCCTCGACGTTGGGGCTCTGGAAGCCCACATCGTAGATATGGAAACCCAGGTGCATGATCTTCTGGTCCAGGTGCAGGTAGGGGTAATTGCCATCCAACGGCAATGACGGGGCCATCTTGACCACGCCCACCAGCATCAAAGGCGCCACTTCACCCGCCGCCCGCGCTACGGCCAGAATCAGGCCAGTCATCATGGCCGGGCTGGCCATGGGCAAGACAATTTTCCAGAGTGTTTCAGCCTGGGTCGCGCCGAGGGCCAGCGAGCCCTCGCGCAGGGTAAGCGGGATACGCGCCAGGCCTTCTTCGGTCGCGACGATCACCACCGGCACAGCAAGCAGCGCCAGCGTCAACGACGCCCACAGCAGGCCCGGCGTACCGAACGTAGGTGACGGGAGCGCTTCGGGGAAAAACAGCTGATCGAGGGAGCCGCCGAGCACGTACACGAAAAAGCCCAGACCGAACACGCCGTAGACGATGGCCGGAACGCCCGCGAGGTTGTTGACAGCGATGCGGATCAAGCGCGTCATCACGCCTTGGCGCGCGTATTCCCGCAGATACACAGCGGCAAGAACGCCAAAGGGCGTCACGATCACCGCCATGATCAGCGTCATCATCACGGTGCCGAAGATCGCCGGAAAAATCCCGCCCTCGGTATTGGCCTCGCGCGGGTCGTCGCTGAGGAACTCCCAGAGCTTCTCAACGTAGAACCCCAGCTTGGTCAGCGTGCCCATGGCGTTGGGCTGATAAGCGTGAACCACCTTGCCGATGCCGATCTCGATCTGTTTGCCGTTGGCGTCCCGCGCAGTCAGGCTGTCGCGATTGAATTCGGTGTGCAACGCGCCCAGCCGCGATTCGACCTCCTTGTAGCGTTCGTCGTACTCCGCGCGCTCGGTGGCCATGTCAGCCTGCGCGGCTGCATCAAGTTTGCCGTCGAGTTCGAGCTTGCGCGCGTGCAGACGCAAGCGCTCGATTCCGTGATTGATCGCGCCGATTTCCCCTTTTTCGAGGTCATTCAGCTGGTCGGAAATGCCCTGCACCCGCTTGATACGCGCCTGCAGTTGCGGCCATGCGGCTTCGCCTTGTGCGACGACTTTGCCGTCTTCCTTGACGTCGACCAGATAGCCGTAAAAGTTGCCCCACTCGCGGCGCTCCAGCGTCATCAACTCTGCCGGCTTGCGCTGATCCTTCAACCACTCCCCGATGACCCAGCTGAAATCGCTGGGGCTGATGTCCCGATTGCCGACCTTGAACAGATCGCGGGTCATGAACTCGGGTCCCTGATCAGGGACCGGCAACCCGGCGGCCTTGAGCCGTGCGCGCGGCACTTGTTCAGACTGAACCCGCTCGCCCACCAACACATGGCTTTCTTGCCCGGGAACGTCGTACTGCGCGGAAATGACATCAGCGGGCCAGAAGTGGCCCAGCCCGCGCACGGCGATCACCGCCAACAGGCCGATGGTCATGATCACCGCGATGGAAACCGCCCCTGCGCTGAGCCAGACGCCGGGGCCGCCACTGTTGAACCATCGCTTGAGGGAGGTCTGCTTCATCGGTTCAACCTGCCCTAAAGAGACGAATACTGCTTGCGCAGGCGCTGACGGATCAGCTCTGCCAAGGTGTTCATGACGAACGTGAACATCAGCAGCACCAGGGCGGCGAGGAACAGCACGCGATAGTGACTGCCACCCACCTCCGACTCGGGCATTTCAACTGCCACGTTGGCCGCCAGCGTGCGCATGCCTTCGAACAGGTTGATGTTCATGATCGGCGTGTTCCCCGTGGCCATGAGCACGATCATGGTTTCGCCCACAGCGCGCCCCATGCCGATCATCAGCGCCGAGAAAATTCCCGGGCTGGCCGTGAGGATCACCACGCGAACCAGCGTCTGCCAAGGCGTGGCGCCGAGCGCAAGTGAGCCGAGCGTCAAACCGCGCGGCACGCTGAATACGGCGTCCTCGGCGATCGAGTAGATATTGGGAATAACCGCAAAGCCCATCGCCAGCCCGACCACCAATGCATTGCGCTGATCGTACGTGATGCCCAGATCGTTAGTGATCCAAGAGCGCATGTCGCCGCCGAAGAACCAGCTCTCCAGGTGTGGGCTCATGCTCAGGGACACCCACCCAATAAGCAGAATGACCGGAATCAAAATCGCGCTTTCCCAACCGTCGGGCACGCGCAGGCGAAGAGCGTCAGGCAAGCGTGACCAGCCGAAGCCTGCCAGGAGGATGCCAACCGGGGTGAAGATCAGCAGGCTGAAGATGCCGGGCAAGTGCCCTTCCAGATATGGCGCAAGGAACAGCCCGGCGAAGAACCCGAGAATCACTGTAGGCATCGCTTCCATCAGCTCGATGACCGGCTTGACCTTGCGGCGCATGCGCGGGGCCATGAAGTACGCGGTGTAGATCGCGGCAGCAACCGCAATCGGCGCCGCCAGCAGCATCGCGTAGAAGGCGGCCTTGAGCGTGCCATAGGTGAGCGGCGCGAGGCTGAGCTTGGGCTCGAAATCACTGTTGGAGGCTGTGGACTGCCATACGTATTTGGGTTCGTCGTAGTTCTCGTACCAGACCTTGTCCCACAACGCGCTCCAGGAAACTTCCGGGTGTGGATTGTTCAGGCTTAAGGGCAGCAGCTTGCCGCTGTCTTCAAGGATGATGCGATCTGCCCGTGGCGACAAACCCATTACGGCCGGGCCACTGGCGATTGGATCAATCAGCAGCGTGCGATGGGCGGTGCTGTGGAACACACCCAATTTGCCGGAGGTGTCCATGGCGATGAAGCCTTTGCGCCGTTGCTCGGCAGTGATCTGGGAAATCGGCGCACCACTCATTTTGAAGTCACGAATGTGCTGAAGGCGCATCTCGCCGTCGACGTCACGGGCCATGAACCACTGCGTGATAGTGCCTTTGGAGCTGCCGACCATCAGCGAGATGCCACCCACCAGCTGTGCACTGGCGGTGGTTTCGGCGTTGGCGTCTTCGAGCAGTTTGTAGCGGCCGTTCAAGGTGCGGTCACGCAGGTCGAACACATCGGCCTGCGCCCGACCATTGATCACGTACAGCCACTGCTGGCGCGGATCGACATAGATGGCCTTGACCGCTGCGGACAGCTGCGGCAACTCGATGCGGCTCTGCTCGCGACGGGTTTCGCCGGTCATCAGGTTTTCTGACTGGTTCAGCGACAACACGTGCAGCTGGGTACCGGTTGCACCGGCCAGAATGAGTGTCGTGTCGCTGGCGTTCAGATTGACGTGCTCGAGCGCCCGCCCTCCTTCATCCAGCACCAGCGGCGTCTCGCCGTAGGGATACGTGATGGTGGGCGTGATGGTCTTTTTGTTGTCGGGATAGCTGATGGGGTAAGAGTGCTTGAACACCAGCACTTGGCCGTTGGACAGACCCATCGCGATCAACGGTTTGCCGGGCTGATCCTGCGCCACCGAGGTGACCTTCGCGCCCACCGGGATCGGCAAGGCTACACGGGCAATCTCCCCGCCATCACTGAGGCGGAAAAACAACGCTTCGCCTTTGTCGGAAACCCGCATGCCGACCTGATTCTGCTCTTCGATGGTTAGCACCATCGGCTTGCCGGCGTCCTGCATCCACGCAGGGTCTTGAGCATCGCTGCGTGTCAGCTTTGCGCCCTGGAACAACGGCGCGACGACATAGGCCAGGTAGAAGAAAATCAACGTGATGGCAGCCAACACAGCAAGACCGCCCACTAACACGTACCAACGCGTCAGGCGGTCTTTGAGCGCACGAATCCTGCGCTTGCGTTGCAGCTCGGGCGCATTGAAGTCGATGCGCTCGGGACGGGGTTTTTCGGTCATTGATGAATTGGCCAAATCATTCATGCGCACACCGTAGCCGCTGTGTATGACAAATACATTACAGCGAGGTGACGCAAAAAAGCCCGCCGCCCCTGAATCGTGGCAACGGACTGTTCAGTGTTCTGCGAGCCTCGTTCCATAAGGCCTTTGTCGCTAATGGCGGGACGAGCCTGTCACCCCGCATCAGGGTTCTCTGTGCAGCGTGCTCGCTACCGTTCTTGTAGTCCCAGATCAGCCAAGGCTCTGCTGATGACCTTGGCTGGTAACGGAATGTACCCGTCTTTCATGACAACTTCCTGACCTTGTTTTGACAAGATCAATCTGACGAACTCGGCTTCGAGCGGGTTTAGCGGTGTGTTTGGCGCTTTGTTGACGTACACATAAAGGAAGCGCGCCAGCGGGTAGGTACCGTTCAGCGCGTTGGCTTCGTTGTCTTCGACAAACTCACCGCCGTCTTTTCTGGCGAGGGGCACGGTGCGCACGCTGGACGTTTTATAACCAATGCCGGAGTAGCCGATGCCATTCAGCGAATTGCTGATCGAGCTGACCACTGAAGCAGAGCCAGGCTGTTCGTTGACGTTGGGCTTGAAGTCGCCCTTGCACAGCGCCTCTTCCTTGAAATATCCATAGGTGCCGGACACCGAGTTACGTCCGAACAACTGAATAGCCTTGCCGGCCAGATCCCCGGTCACGCCAATGTCCCCCCACCGGGTTGCATCGGTCTTGGCACCGCACAACCGTGTCGCGGAGAAAATCGCATCCACCTGCTGCAGCGTCAGGCCTTTGATCGGGTTGTCCTTATGGACGAACACCGCCAACGCATCCACCGCCACCGGAATCGCTGTGGGCTTGTAGCCATGCTTTTGCTCAAAGGCTGACAATTCGCCGTCCTTCATTTTGCGACTCATGGGCCCCAGCGTCGCAGTGCCCTCGGTCAGGGCGGGCGGCGCTGTGGAGGAGCCCGCAGCCTGGATCTGAATGTTCACGCTTGGGTATTCTTTTTTGTACGCCTCGGCCCACATGGTCATCAGATTGGCGAGGGTGTCGGAGCCCACGCTGGACAGATTGCCGGACACGCCGCTGGTTTTGACGTAGGGCTTGATCGACGGGTCCACGGCGGCAGAAGCGTTGCCGATAACCACGCCAGTGGCAACGAACGTGAGTGCCGTTATCAAACGTTTGAGTGTCATGCCTTGCTCCTGGCGGGGTCGATGGTGGCCATGTGACCAATCTATGACCGGATTGTGACATCGAGATGAATGTGAGCAACCTTTTTTGGACCACTTCATTTAGACACTCGCCGCGGATTTGGCACGCTCAAGCTTAACAGCCCTCATAAATGAATGAATTGAACATGAACTAACGCCCAGGCCAAAACGGTTAGAACGGCTAACCAAGAATTCGGAGTGCGGTCCTCGCCATGAAGAGCATCACGTTAAGAAATTGGCAACGTCGCGATAATCTACCGCGATGCTTATTTCAAATACAACTAACGAACCCACGAGAGTCTTGCTAAGTTAAAAGTCAGTGACTCATGCTTGCCTTACACCTGTCAAAAAAAGGAATTAGCCATGGCATCGCCAGACGATATGCACCCCCATGGACCAAGCGACGGTTACTTGATGAGTAGTGATAATCGACCCGACGCAGGTCTTTTTGGGCAATTAAAATATGACGCCAACTTCGGGGACAGCGGACGGCTCTATCTGCCCTTCAAGGGGCAAGAGGGCTGGGCGAGTTGTGTCATTCAGTGTACTTCAGCCAATAATGCCACCCAATACCTGGCCACTTACTTTGAAAAATCCAATAAACAAGATCCCGATCATCAGCCAATCGGTTGCCTCGCCCGTTTCGGCGCCGACGGGATACTCGACAAAACCTTTGGCACTGATCAATCCGGCGTTGTTGACGTACCATTCACTGATACTGGCACCTCTGTACTTCTCGGGATTCATGCCCCTGACGACCTGAGCCTGATCACACTATGGGGGCACTCGGTCGAATCAAAAGGATCCGCTGCGTACATTACCCGATGGACAAACGACGGCAACCCTCACTCTGACTTCGCTCCGCTTAATATCAGCAAACTGCTCAACATCACTTCACAGTTTGGAAAAGGAAATGCATGCCTCGTACAGGCTGACGGCAGTATTTACGCTGTTCTAGACACGGTGGAAGGAGATATGACGGAAGGCTACTTAATCAAGATCACGCCTGATGGCACGCTTGATACAGCGTTTGCGGACGCAGGTATCTTGAGAATCCGACATCCCATTTCGCCCGGTATATCTATCGCCCTGTCATCTATCTCCCAAGATAAACTTGGCAACATTTACGCGTGTGGATACGCCGCGCAACTGACTGAGAAATCGACCGGTATTTTGATTAAGGTGCTTCCATCGGGCAATTTAGATCAACACTTTGGCGATCAAGGTATCGTGGAGTTGAACAGGACTCCGGAAGAACGAGCCTATTACCTCGGAAGCATCTATGTGGACGATATCAAAGACAACAAAATAGTGTTAGTCGGCTCTTGCCTTAACCGAGGGGTATTCCGAGGCATGGTCACGGTGCTGCAGCTAGACGGCTCTCCTGATACAACCTTCAACGGAGGCGTTCCGGTCTTCCATCAGTTCTACGACGGCGCAAACGACGCTTGGTACATGGCCCGGTATGAGGTGGGTGTAGAGCCTGAGCGTAAAATCCTGATCAGCGGTGGATTCACTGCCGGCCCTGTGCTGGGCCGCTTCAGAGATGACGGAAGCGTCGACGCCAGCTTGGCCGGAGCGACATTTGGAACCTTGTACAACGTGAAGTTTTACCCTAACAACGGGCTCAGCTTCGTCCAGCCGAAGTCCGGTCAAATTCTGATAGCGGGTAACTCAGCCGGCAAACTCCCAACGATCCATGCGCTGCATTGCTAACGCCTCAGTCGCTCGCGGGCCAAACTTGCCTCGCGAGCGACGTGGATGTGAGTCAAAGGCTCATTGAGCCGGTTTACGCCGCAGCAGATACACGCCGATAGCCATCCCCATCACACAAAGAATCGCCACGTACCAGGACGGCCCCATCGGGTTGGCAGCGAACATCAGGCTGACGACCATGGGCGTTAAACCGCCAAAGATGGCGTACGCCAAGTTGTAGGAAAACGACAGTCCGGAGAAGCGAACCACCGGCGGGAAGGCTTTGACCATCACGAAAGGCACCGCGCCGATGGTGCCGACAAACAAGCCGGTGATCGCGTAGAGCGGATACAGCAGATCCGGGTGCGTGCCGATCAGATGGTAGAAGGTCCACGAACTTACAAGCAGACCGAGCGAGCCGAACAGGAACACCAGTCCCGCGCCGACTCGATCCGCCAGCGCGCCAGCCCCGATACAACCCAGACTCAGCAAAACAATGGCGAGGCTGTTGGCTTTAAGGGTGTCGGCAGGTGCGAAACCGTAGGCCTTCTGCAACAGCGTCGGGGTCATCAGGATGACCACCACTACGCCGGCGGAAAGCAGCCAGGTCAGCAACATCGACAAGACAACGGCACCGCGATGATCGCGCAACACTGCCTTGAGCGGCACTTCGTCAGCCAGTTGCTTGCGCAGCTGAAGCTCGGCAAACACCGGGGTTTCGTGCAACCAGCGCCGCAGGTAAACCGACATCAGACCGAACACCCCGCCCAGCAGGAAGGGAATCCGCCAGGCGTAGTCCGAAACCTCGATGGGTGAATACGCACTGTTGATCCAGGTGGCGACCAACGAACCGAGCAGGATCCCGGCAGTCAGACCGGACGTGAGGGTACCGCAGGCGTAACCGACGTTACGGGCGGGAACGTGTTCGGAAACGAATACCCACGCGCCAGGCACTTCGCCACCGATTGCGGCGCCTTGAATCACGCGCATCAGCAGCAACAAGAGCGGCGCCCAGATACCGATCTGTGCGTAGGTTGGCAACAGGCCCATGATCAGCGTCGGCACGGCCATCAGGAAAATGCTCAGGGTGAACATTTTCTTGCGCCCCAACAAATCGCCGAAGTGCGCCATGACGATGCCGCCAAGCGGCCGAGCCAGATAACCGGCGGCAAAAATGCCAAACGTTTGCATGAGACGTAGCCATTCAGGCATTTCTACGGGGAAAAACAGTTTGCCCACCACCGCGGCGAAGAAAACGAAAATGATGAAGTCGTAGAACTCCAACGCTCCGCCCAACGCAGACAGTGAAAGGGTTTTGTAATCGTTGCGAGTCAGCGGGCGCGAAGGCTGCGTGGCACTTGAAGGCACAGAGGACATGACAATGGCTTCTCTTTTGAGGCTCTCTTGGACGAATAATCAACGGTGGATCAGCCGTGGGTAACGGCTTCACACGCGATTTCTCGACTCGAAAAGTTAATCGGGCATCAAAATTGCGTGCCAAAAATGGCGTAGTGCGCCAAGTCGGTCCGGCACGATAGCAAATTGTGTGCAAATGCACATGGATTGCAATGACGCGAAGGCATTGTGAAAACGCGGCGGTCGTCTCATGAGGGCGCGCCCGATATACTCGCCGGCCGCGACTCAACCGGTCCCTTCAGGGAAGTTGTGCGAAACCATTTGCCCAAGTCGTTTTCGCAGAGTTTCCCTTTAAACAAAATGAAGACTTAGTAGAGTCATGGGTCAGAGGGACCCAGCAATGATTGAGCTCGAACAAGAAGATCCAATACCGCAAGGCGACCTCGCCCTGCAGATTACTGCCCTGCCCCGCGAAACCAATGGTTTCGGCGACATCTTCGGCGGCTGGCTGGTTGCCCAGATGGACCTGGCCGGCACTGCCATGGCGAGCAAGGTGGCGGGTGGTCGCGTGGCGACTGTGGCCATAGACCGCATGGCGTTCCTGGTGCCGGTCGCAGTGGGCGCACAGTTGTCGTTCTATACCCAGACCCTGGAAATCGGCCGCAGCTCGATCCAGATGATGGTCGAGGTATGGAGCGATGATCCGCTGTCCAGTGAATGGCGCAAGGTCACCGAAGCCGTTTTCGTCTTCGTCGCCATTGATGGAAGTGGTCGCACCCGTTCGGTTCCGGCTCGGCGCTGATCGCTTAGCCAAGGCGAGCACCGATGCGCTCGCCCCTTGGCTTTGCGCAATAAACTCATCAAGCTTGGCGCAGTCTGATTCAGTCACTGTCCTTCGAGTGAGAACCCTTATGCCTACGCCAAACGTCGAATCTTTCCAGCTCGGTGAGCTTAATTGCTGGCGCATCCGCCACGGCTCGGCCGAGCTGGTGATTGCCCAGCAAGGTGCGCACATCATCAGTTATCAGATTGACGGCGATGAGCCATTGATCTGGTCCAACCCGGGCGCGCTGTTCAAGTCAGGCAAGCCTATTCGGGGAGGAATGCCCATTTGCTGGCCATGGTTTGGCAACTTCCAGCGTAATCCGCAAAGCGTTCAGGCCATGCGCCAGAGCGAAGAGCCGGCAAAGGCTCACGGCGAAGTCCGGGCGCTTGACTGGGAATTGATGGGCATGGGTGAGGACGGCGATGTCCTGATCGTTGAATTTATCCAGCCGCAAGCCGAAGGGCATCTGCCCGGCTGGCCGCACGCCGTAGGCCTGAAGCTGCAGATCCGTCTGGACGCGGCGCTCAACGTCAGCCTGGTGAGCTTCAACGCCGGGACTGAAGACGTCACGCTCAGCCAGGCACTGCACAGTTATTTCGCCGTCAGCGACGTGAGTCAGATCAGCATTGAGGGGCTGGATGGCGTGAAGTACCTGAACACCCTGGAAAGCTGGGACACCCAGAACGAGCAGACAGGTGACATCACCTTCACTGGCGAGACCGACCGTATCTACCAGGACACGCCCGACCTGATCTCAGTGGTCGACCCGCAATGGAAGCGCCGGATTCAGATTCAGACGACGGGTTCGCAATCGGCCATCGTCTGGAACCCTTGGGTCGACAAGACCAAGACGTTCGACGACATGCAACCTGATGGCTGGAAGAGCATGGTGTGCGTCGAGACGGCCAATGTCATGACCGACGTCGTCACCCTCAAGCCGGGCGATATGCACGCCCTCAGCGTAAGCATTTGGGCCGAGCCTTTGGCAGAGGCCTGACGACACTGCGCTATTTTGTAGGACCGGCTTCAGCCGGGAAGAGGCCTGCGTGAGCACCTTCAATTTTGTGGTGTGACACCCGACGCCTTCCCGGCTAAAGCCAGTCCTACAATGCATCGAGTCGGATCCATCGAATCTGCGCCCTGTCCCAATCCCTACAAATCCGCCTCAACCACCACACGCACTTTCGAAGCGTCCAGCGCATACGCGGCGTCGGCGAGGTCGTTGCTCACCTTCTCAACCTTCAACGTGCCGATGACCCACAACGGCGTGTAGATGTCGGCGATCTTCAGACCTTTTGGATAGCGCACCAGCACCAGTTGATTCGGCGGCGGTGGGGGCACGTGGATGCAGGCGCCCGGGTACGGGACGAGGAAGAACAGCGTGCTGTGGCCCTTGGCGTCGGTTTCCAGCGGTACCGGATAGCCACCGAGGCGGATGGTTTTGTCGTTCATCGACGCGACGGTTTTGGTGGAGTACATGACCGCAGGCAAGCCCTTGCTTTGCTTCAAACCACCCTTGCTGTCGAACGTCCCCTGGCCTTCCGGCGAGTTGTGATCGATTTCAGGCATGGCTTCGAGGGCTTTTTGATCCGACTTGGGCATCAGTTCGAGCCAGTCGGTTTCGGGTAATTCAGCGGCGCGTACCAGTCCGCAGACCAGCAGCAGTGAAACGAAGAGGAGATAACGCATTGGAATGCTCGGCTGGAAATTGAATGCCGCGCATTCTAGCCCTCCGCGCCGCAATAGCGCAGAGGGCCAGGGCTTGCTTAACGCTTTTTAATCATGCCGTAGATCACGAGCAGGATAATTGCGCCGACCAGCGCACCGAGGAAACCTGCACCCTCGCCCGCGCGGTAGATACCCAGCGCCTGACCACCATAAGTGGCGGCCAGCGAGCCGCAGATACCGAGCAGGATGGTCATGATCCAGCCCATGCTGTCGTCACCTGGCTTCAGAAAGCGAGCCAGCAGGCCAACGATG
The DNA here is from genome assembly GCF_036387035.1 of Pseudomonas sp. Taxonomy (GTDB): domain Bacteria; phylum Pseudomonadota; class Gammaproteobacteria; order Pseudomonadales; family Pseudomonadaceae; genus Aquipseudomonas. The sequence continues at coordinate 23,943 of NZ_DASVUM010000173.1, forward strand.
AGGCCGATGAAGATGGTTCCGATGATTCCCATGCCATGTCCCTCTCTTTGAATGAATATGCCAACAGCCTAGCTGGCTGTTGGCAGCACGCTATGAGAGGGGCGGGGCTAACGAATGGTTCAACGGGATATACATGGGGTGGTGCCGGATATGGTTTTCCGGCGTCAGACGCCCATGAAACACTGCACAGCGCTAATCAGTTTTTGATCAATGCTTCTACCTGTTTAACCTGACGATCCAGGGTCGCGCGGTCGTTGCTGCGCACGGTGGCGTGGCCGACCTTGCGCCCGGCCTTGAAGGCCTTGCCGTAGTGATGGAGATGGCAATCTTCGATGGCGATAACCTGGCCCACAGCAGGCACTTCACCGATAAAGTTGAGCATCGCGCTTTCACCGACCTTGGCCGTCGAACCCAGCGGCAGCCCGGCAACCGCACGCAGATGGTTCTCGAATTGACTGCACTCGGCGCCTTCGGTGGTCCAGTGGCCTGAGTTGTGAACGCGCGGAGCAATCTCGTTGGCTTTCAAACCGCCGTCGACCTCGAAGAACTCAAACGCCAGCACGCCTACGTAATCCAGCTGCTTGAGCACGCGCCCGGCGTAATCTTCGGCCAGCGCCTGCAGCGGGTGATCGGTGCTGGCGATGGACAGACGCAGAATGCCGCTGTCGTGGGTGTTGTGGACCAGGGGATAAAAGCGGGTCTCGCCATCGCGGGCCCGTACGGCGATCAAGGAAACCTCGCCGGTGAACGGGACAAAACCTTCCAGGAGGCACGGCACGCTGCCAAGCTCGGCGAAGGTGTCGACAACGTCATCGGCGGTGCGCAGGACCTTCTGGCCCTTGCCGTCGTAACCCAGCGTACGGGTCTTCAGGACAGCGGGCAGGCCGATGCTGGCGACTGCGGCATCAAGATCCGCCTGTGACTGGATGTCGGCGAACGCAGGCGTCGGGATACCGAGGTCCTTGAACATGCTCTTTTCAAACCAGCGATCACGGGCGATGCGCAGTGCTTCGGCACTCGGGTAAACCGGCACGAACTGCGACAGAAAGGCGACGGTTTCAGCCGGCACGCTTTCGAATTCAAAGGTCACCAGATCGACCTCATCCGCCAACTGGCGCAGGTGATCCTGGTCGCCGTAATCGGCACGCAGATGCTCGCCCAACGCAGCGGCGCAGGCGTCCGGTGCGGGGTCGAGAAAGGCGAAGTTCATCCCCAGCGGAGTGCCCGCCAGTGCCAACATGCGACCCAACTGGCCGCCACCGATTACGCCGATCTTCATGAAAACCTCAGGCCTCGCGTGGGTCTGGATTGTCCAGAACGCTGTCTGTCTGCTCAGCGCGGAATTTCTTCAGCACTGCGTGAAAGTGTGGGTGCTTGGCGCCCAGGATGCTGGCTGACAAAAGCGCGGCGTTGATTGCACCTGCCTTGCCAATGGCCAGCGTCGCGACCGGAATGCCAGCGGGCATCTGCACGATGGAGAGCAGCGAATCGACGCCCGACAGCATGGAAGACTGAACCGGGACACCCAGCACGGGCAGATGAGTCTTGGCCGCGCACATGCCAGGCAAGTGAGCGGCGCCACCGGCACCGGCGATAATCACCTCGATGCCACGGCCTTCGGCTTCTTCGGCGTACTTGAACAGCAGATCGGGCGTGCGGTGCGCCGAAACCACTTTGACTTCGTACGGAATGCCGAGCTTTTCAAGCATATCGGCGGTGTGGCTAAGGGTGGACCAATCGGACTTGGAGCCCATGATCACGCCAACCAGTGCGCTCATCGTCGTGCCTCTCATCGTGCGCCCGCAGGCGCGGCTAAAAACAACAAGCCACGCGGGAGAACCGGCGTGGCTTGTCGTACAAATTATGACCAGTCCAACCGGCCGAAGGCCGCGGAGTATACCGCAAAGAGTCTCGTTTGACAGACTGCCGGCGACCTCCCGTCAGCCAATCAATCAGGCCACGGAAGCCCGGATTTACTGACTCCGAGGTCAGGCGGCCGGCGAAGTGCCACCGGCTTCAAGCTTGCGCCACAACAGCCGCACATTGGCCTTGCGAACCAACGCGCAGCGGTACAGCCGAATCTCCAGCGGGACATGCCATTGGGGGCCTCCGCAGATCACCAGTTCCCCGCGTTCAAGCTCCGCTGTCACGCTCAGCCGGGGTACCCAGGCAATGCCCAGCCCTTGCAGCGCCATGCCCTTGAGGCTGTCGGCCATGGCCGTTTCGTAAATGGTCGTGAAACGCACGCTGCGTTGACGCAACAGCAGATTCACCGAGCGACCCAGAAACGCACCCGCGCTGTACGCCAGCAGCGGCACGCTGTGCTCCCCTTCCAGATCGAACAGCGGCCGACCCTCTTCGTCCGTTGAGCAGACTGGCAGCATTTCGGTCACGCCCAGATGCAGCGACGGGAAGATTTCTGCATCCATCTGCAGCGCGGCATCAGGGTCGTAGAACGCCAGCATCAGGTCGCAGCCACCTTCACGGAGCGCGTGCACAGCGTCGCCGACGTTGGTGGCGACCAACCGGGTGGCGATGTTCAGCCCTTCGTTGCGCAACTGCGCGATCCAGCGAGGGAAAAAGCTCAACGCAAGCGAGTGGGCCGCGGCGATCTGCATGACCTCGCCCTGCCCGCTTTCCAGATGGTGCAGATGACGCAGCACTTCACCGAGCTGGTCAACCACGGTTCGCGCCGTGACCAGGAACAACTGCCCTGCCGCCGTCAGCTCGATCGGCGTGCGCGAGCGATTGACCAGCGTCAGCCCCAGCGCCGCCTCGAGGCTGCGAATGCGCCGGCTGAAGGCGGGTTGCGTGACAAACCGGCGTTCGGCCGCTTGGGAAAAGCTACGGGTAGCCGCCAGGGCGCTGAAGTCTTCCAGCCATTTGCTTTCCAGGTTCATCGTGACTCCAGCGGGAAATTTCACATTGTGGATCGCGCAAGCGCAGCGTTCATACCTGTTTCATACGCGCGTAGCAATCCCGTCGTCACGTCAACATTATGCCGTTTGTGCATAGGGCAGCGTTTAACAGCATTGGTCCGGAATTAGCCACAAGCCTAGTATCAAGGGCGTTCCGGCTTAGTCCGTGCCCATCTTGAGACTTTCTCTATCATGTCCTCCGCTGCATCATTTCGCATCGAAAAAGACCTGCTTGGCGTTCTCGAAGTCCCCGTTGAAGCTTATTACGGCATCCAGACCCTGCGCGCAGTGCACAACTTCCGTCTGTCTGGCGTTCCGCTTTCGCATTACCCCAAGCTGGTAGTGGCGCTGGCGATGGTCAAGCAGGCGGCAGCGGATGCAAACCATCAGTTGGGCCACTTGAGCACCGAGAAGCATGCGGGCATCAGCGAAGCCTGCGCACGACTGATTCGCGGTGATTTCCACGATCAGTTCGTCGTCGACATGATTCAGGGCGGTGCCGGCACGTCCACCAACATGAACGCCAACGAAGTCATCGCCAACATCGCGCTTGAAGCCATGGGCCATGCCAAGGGCGAATACAAATACCTGCACCCGAACAACGACGTGAACATGGCGCAGTCCACCAACGACGCCTACCCGACCGCCATTCGCCTGGGTTTGCTGTTGGGTCACGATGCGTTGCTCGCCAGCCTCGACAGCCTGATTCAGGCGTTCGCCGCCAAAGGTCACGAATTCAACCACGTGTTGAAAATGGGCCGTACCCAACTGCAAGACGCCGTGCCGATGACCCTGGGTCAGGAATTCCGCGCCTTCGCCACCACCCTGACGGAAGACCTCAACCGCTTGCGCAGTCTGGCGCCTGAGCTGCTGACCGAAGTCAACCTAGGTGGCACCGCCATCGGTACCGGCATCAACGCCGATCCTGGCTATCAGCACCTGGCCGTGCAGCGTTTGGCGACGATCAGCGGCCAGCCGCTGGTGCCGGCTGCCGACCTGATCGAAGCGACGTCGGACATGGGCGCATTCGTGCTGTTCTCCGGCATGCTCAAACGCACCGCGGTCAAGCTGTCGAAGATCTGCAACGACCTGCGCCTGCTCTCCAGCGGCCCGCGTACCGGCATCAACGAGATCAATCTTCCTGCCCGCCAGCCGGGCAGCTCGATCATGCCGGGCAAGGTCAATCCGGTGATTCCGGAGGCGGTAAACATGTGCGCCTTCGAGATCATGGGCAACGACCTCGCGCTGACCATCGCGGCCGAAGGCGGCCAATTGCAGCTGAACGTGATGGAGCCCCTGATCGCCTACAAGATCTTCGACTCGATTCGCCTGCTTCAGCGCGCCATGGACATGCTGCGCGAGCACTGCATCGTCGGCATCACCGCCAACGAAGTGCGCTGCCGTGAACTGGTCGAGCACTCCATCGGCCTCGTCACCGCACTGAATCCCTACATCGGTTATGAAAACGCCACCCGTATTGCCCGCGTCGCCCTTGAAACCGGCCGTGGCGTACTGGAACTGGTGCGCGAAGAAGGCTTGCTCGATGACGTCATGCTGGCGGACATCCTGAGACCCGAGAACATGATTGCGCCGCGACTGGTGCCCTTGAAGGCTTGATCGTCCGGCCCCGACGTTACCTGCAACACGATCACCAGGCTGAGGGTCTAGACACCCCTCACCCTTTTGAGGGCCGGAAGCACGCGCTTCCAGGCCCTTTTTTTTGCCCGGCGACATATGGGCTTGAAGCAAACCGGATAAAGACTCCAATAACGCGCACCGGTATAGTGCGCACCCTCTAAGAAAGCGAGGAAACACCAATGCTTGAAGTCATCAACGACTTCCTCTCGGGAAAACTGCTGATCGTGCTCATTGTGGGGCTCGGTGGATATTTCACGATTCGCTCGCGTTTCGTTCAGTTCCGTCACTTCTTTCACATGTTCGCGGTGTTTCGCGACAGCCTGCGCAGCAGCTCGGGCCAGTTGAGTTCATTCCAGGCGTTGATGCTGAGTCTGGCAGGCCGCGTCGGTGCCGGTAACATCGCAGGCGTCGGCATCGCGGTGACCCTGGGCGGGCCCGGCGCCGTGTTCTGGATGTGGGTCACCGCGCTGGTCGGCATGGCGAGCAGCTTTTTCGAGTGCTCCCTTGGCCAGCTGTACAAACGCTGCGACGCCGAAGGCCAATACCGCGGCGGCCCGTCGTATTACATTCAGCACGGCCTGGGCAAACGCTGGCTGGGCATGATCATGGCCGTGTTGCTCCTGGTGACCTTCGGCTTTGCCTTCAACGGCCTGCAATCCCACGCCGTGACCCACTCCCTCAACGACGCGTTCAAGATCTCGCCGAGCTACGCAGGCGTCGGTCTGGCGATTTTGCTGGGTCTGGTTTTTGTCGGTGGCATCAAGCGCATCGCTGCAGTCGCCGACCTGCTGGTACCGATCAAGACGCTGGTCTACATCGCTGTCACGCTGTATGTCATTGGCGTGCAGTTCGAGCACGTTCCGCACATGCTGATGACCATCGTCAAAAGCGCGTTCGGGATGGATGAAGTGTTCGGTGGCCTGATCGGCAGCGCCATTGTCATGGGCGTCAAACGTGGCGTCTTCGCCAACGAAGCCGGGCTGGGCAGCGCGCCAAACGTGGCAGCAGTCGCTCAGGTCGAGCACCCGGTTGCACAGGGCGTGGTTCAGGCGTTCAGTGTGTTCCTCGACACCTTCGTCATCTGCACCTGCACCGCTTTGCTGATCCTGCTCTCCGGCTTCTACACGCCCGGCTTCGAAGGTGACGGCATTGCCCTGACGCAGAACTCGCTCGCTGCCGTCGTCGGCGACTGGGGCAAACTGTTCATCAGCGTGGCGCTGGCGCTGTTCGTGTTTACGTCGATTCTCTACAACTACTACCTGGGCGAAAACAGCCTGCGCTTCCTGTTGGGTGAGAACCGCAAGGCGATCATTGGCTATCGCGTTCTGGTCCTTGCGCTCATCTTGTGGGGCGCGGTCGAGGATCTCGGGACTGTGTTCGCCTTCGCCGATATCACCATGACGCTGCTGGCCTTCGTCAACCTGATCGCGCTGGCGATGCTGTTCAAAATCGCCCTGCGCGTGCTGAAGGATTACGATGCCCAGCGTAAAGCCGGCATCAAAACGCCGGTTTTCGATTCCAGCCAGTTCCCCGATCTGGACCTGGACCTAAAAGCCTGGCCCAAGCCTGGTGCTGCGCAGCCTGCGGCCACCACGGCGAAGGTCAGCGGCAAACCCGTCACAAACGCGCCTTGATCATTTGAACGTCGGGAAAGGGAGACAGGCATGAACCGCGAGAAACCCTCATCAGCCCGCCAGGTCATGGTGCTGTATACCGGTGGCACCATCGGCATGCAGGCCAGCGAAAACGGGCTCGCACCCGCTTCCGGCTTTGAAGCCCGAATGGCTGAGCAACTGGCTGCACTGCCCGAAATGGTGGTGCCGCAGTGGTCGTTCCGCGAAATGTCTCCCTTGATCGACAGCGCCAACATGACGCCCGCCTATTGGCAGCGCTTGCGTGAGGCGGTGGTCGATGCGATTGATGCCGGCAATTGCGACGCCGTGCTGATCCTGCATGGCACCGACACCCTGGCCTACAGCGCAGCGGCCATGAGCTTTCAACTGTTGGGGCTTGATGCGCCGGTGGTCTTCACAGGCTCCATGTTGCCGGCGGGCGTGGCGGACAGCGACGCCTGGGAAAACGTTAACGGCGCTTTGCAGGCGCTTGGCCAAGGGCTTCCCTGGGGCGTGCATTTGTACTTCCACGGCGAACTGCTCGAACCGACGCGCTGCGCAAAAGTTCGCAGCTTCGGCCGCAACCCTTTCGCGGCGCTTAATCGTGCCCGGGGCGGTGAGTCCGCATCGGTGTTGCCAACGGCGCTGGATTATCGCCAGCCTAAAGATCTAGCCAATGTCGCGGTGCTGCCACTTTTCCCCGGTATCGGCGCGGCCCAGTTGGACGGATTGATCGACAGCGGTATTCAGGGCCTCGTCCTGGAGTGCTTCGGCAACGGAACAGGGCCCAGCGACAACCCCGACTTCATCGCCAGCCTGCAACGGGCGCATGAACAAGGCATCGTGGTGGTGGCGATTACCCAGTGCCATGAAGGCGGAGTCGAGCTGGACGTGTATGAGGCTGGAAGTCGGCTGCGGGGTGTCGGCGTGCTGTCCGGCGGCGGCATGACCCGCGAAGCCGCATTCGGCAAGCTGCACGCCCTGCTCGGCGCCGGTCTGGATGGGCATGAAGTAAGGAGGCTGGTGGAGCTGGATGTGTGCGGCGAGTTGCGTTAAGCGCATAGCGCCGCTCAGATGGTGGTTTGCACGTCTTTTCAGCATCCCCTAAGGCACACAGCCATGTGGGAGCGAGCTTGATCGCGAACCGCTCTCTGGATCGAGCGGCACCGGTCTCTCCCACATTCCAACCCTCAGGGATAAGCGACCTCCACCGGCCGCTTTTCCATCGCATCCTGCAGCATCGAATTCAGGTTGCCGGAGATGTTTTCGCACAGCGCTTTCAT
>NZ_DASVUM010000174.1:0-3086 GCF_036387035.1 Pseudomonas sp.
TCGGTGACGACGATGTCGCGCAGATGCCTCGGGATCGTCGTGTGCGCATAGTCCCAGACGATGTTGGAATTGACCTCCCCGCCCGCCTCACGCCAGCTGCGCAGGATCAGCACTGAACGGGCGCCCTCCAGCGCGTGGCCCTGCGCGACGAAGTTGTACTGCCCACCCACACCGCTGACCACGCGCCCGTCGGCCAACTGGTCGGACACCGCTGCGCCCAGCAAGGTCACGGTGAAACAGCTGTTGATGAACCGCGCATCGCGTCGTTGCAGGCGCTTGAGCGTCTCGTTGCCATAGAGCTCGTTGATATAACTGATGGCGGTCATGTTGATCTGCGCGATTTGCGCCGGCGAGAACTCCCGCAGTCGCTCATAGAAGCTCCGCGGGCCGAGAAAGAAGCCGCCGTGAATCAACACGCCGTCGCCGTAGACTGACTCGTCTAGTACCCCGGCGTTGGCCATTTCCTGCAGTTCGACATCGGCGTACACCTTGCGGCGGATGATTCCCGCGTCCAGCAACACCAGCAAGCCGTTGACCAGCATTTCGCTGCAGCCATACAACCCGGTGGCGAAGGGCATCACCCCGCCTTGGGCCTCGATCAGCGGTTTCCAGGTGGAGATGCCGTCCAGCTCGGCCAGGCACGCCCGATAGGTATCGTTATCGGCCTGCCGCGCCAGCAACGCGGCGGTCAGAGCGTCGCCCATGGAACCGATGCCGATCTGCAGCGTACCGCCATCGCGCACCAGCGTGCTCGCGTACAGCCCGATGAAGTGATCCTGGATACCGACAGGCATGTTAGGTGTGGAGAACAGCGTGCTGCGCTCCTCATGCTCGATCAACAGGTCGAAGGTGTCTGCGCTGACCTCGGCATCACCCTGCATGTAGGGAAGATCCGAGTGGACGTGGCCCAACATCAGAATGCGCTCGCCCGCTGCCCGGCGCTTTTCCACCATGGGCAGCAGGTCAAGGGTGATGTCGGGGTTGCAGCTCAGGCTGAGGTGATCGGGCCGTTGCGGGTCGCGGGCAATCAATTGCGCGATCAAATTAAGGCCGTTGGCATTGATGTCTCGCGCAGCGTGGCTGTAATTGCTGCTGACGTAACTCTGCTGCGCTTCGACACTGCCCAGCAGGCTGCCGGGCTGCATAAAGAACTGCTGGACGTGTACGTTGGGCGGAAGGTCATCCCGGCGCAGATCGGCCAGGAAATCCAGCTCCGGGTAATCGTCGAAGACGCGCTCCAGGAAGGGCTCCAGAAAGCGCGCCTGCAAACCGTCTCCGCCATCCGGTCGTCCGAGGCACAGGGCGGTGTAGACGGTCAGTTGCCGATCGGGCAGCGATTTGATCCGGGCATACAACGCGTTGGCAAAACGATTGGGTTTGCCCAGCCCCAGCGGCATACCCATGTGAACATGCGCCGGCAACTCGGCCAGCACGTGATCGACAGCTTGCTCGATCGAGCAGGATTGCGGCATCCGGCCTCTCCTGATTTGTTATTTGATGGGGGTTGGACCGGGCCTTCGGAGGATTTGCTGCATTGCGCCGCTTACGCCCTCAAAAAACGGCTGCGCCTTGTCAACTCAATCGCGCTTTGTCTCGATGTCCACCAGCTTGTCCTCGATGAACCGCAGGTGTTGTTTTGCACCGTTGCGGGGGCCGTATACCCACAGACTGACCTTCGCAGTGCCGAGTTTCGGAACGCCGTTGCTCCTGAGCGCAGGCATTTGATCGACGCTGCTGTCAGGCGCCCCACACTTCTGGCGCACGACATCGGCGGTGTCTCTGAGGCTGATGAGCGCGGTCCCGCAGCGCATCGTCGCGTCCGCAGTACTGGCGAAGAGCAAAACGGACAGGCCGAGGAAGATCAGTTTTCGGTTAATCATGACGCTGATCAGAAATTCGCCGGCGTGGCAGCACTGATGAGGCGCGCAGGAACGTCGTACGGGTTGCGAAAGCGATGCGGTCGAGAGCTCTCGAAGTAGTAGCTGTCGCCCTCTTCAAGCACATAGGTATCAAGACCGACCACCAGTTCAAGACGTCCCTCGACCAGAATTCCGGTTTCCTCGCCCTCGTGCACGAGCATTTCGACGCCGGTGTCGGCACCCGGCGGATAGACCTCGGAAAGGAACGCAATGGCACGGCTCGGATGGGATTTGCCGACCAGTTTCATGGTGACGGCACCGTCCGAGATATCGATCAGCTCACTGGCTTTGTAGACCACTTGGGTCGGGTTTTCGGGTTCGAGCTCTTCGGAAAAGAACTCCACCATGGACATCGGGATGCCGCCCAGCACCTTGCGCAACGAACTGATGGAAGGGCTGACGCTGTTCTTCTCGATCATGGAGATGGTGCTGTTGGTCACGCCCGCTCGTTTGGCGAGTTCACGCTGGGACAGACCTTTGAGTTTACGAATGGATTGCAGTCGTTCACCGACGTCCAATGCGGGAGTCCTCCTGATGATCAAGTTGGGTCAAGTGGCCGCCATCATGGCAACAGCGTTCAGTATTTACAACACTTGAGCCCACGGCCGGATCAGCAAAGGGACTGGCGGCCACCAAAGGCCGCGAAGGGGGTGTTTCCACGCAACTGCCGAGCCGCGGTCAGGCCCCGGAATAGAGCCTCGGCACGCGTTTCAGATTGCAGAGAATCTGGTAGGGGATCATGTCTGCGCGCGCCGCAACGTCACTGAGCAGGATGTGCTTGCCCCACAGTTCCACGGCGCTGCCGAGCCCCGCGCCGGGCACGTCAGTGAGGTCGACGCAGAGCATGTCCATCGACACGCGCCCGAGCAGCTGGCTGCGATGGCCGTCCACCATCACCGGGGTACCCGTCGGTGCCTGGCGCGGATAGCCATCGGCATAGCCCATCGCGACCACACCAATGCGCATGTTGCGCTCGGCGACGAATGTGCCGCCGTATCCGACAGGCTCGCCGGCAGGCAGATCCCGCACGCAGATCACCCGGGATTCAAGGGTCATGACGGGTTGCAAACGATCGGCGACCGATTGCGACTGACCGAACGGCGTCGCGCCATAGAGCATGATGCCCGGACGTACCCAGTCACTCGGTACGCTGGGCCAGCCCATGAC
>NZ_DASVUM010000175.1:0-9419 GCF_036387035.1 Pseudomonas sp.
GTGCGCGGGTCTTGCACCAGCAGGGTGTTGTCGTGGCTGGCGATTTTGCCGCGCGGCAGCTGGATCTGCGCGGCGGCGTCAGGTGTCAGGACCGGCAAGCCGCGCTGGCGGTCCATGACCAGCGGCGCCATGGACCAGCCGGGGACGAAGTCCTGTCTTTGGTGATCCCATGCGGCGCTGTGCTCCAGGCCTTGCTTATCCTTGACCCGGGCATGCAAGACGTTTGCTTCATCGTGAAAGAAGTCGCTGAGGGTGTGGTTGCCAAAGGCCGCTTGCAGCGCCTTCGAAGGCGGCGCTTCCTCGAGCACGAGTTCGCCTGCGACGAACCTGGTTTGTTGCCGCTCCGCGACGGTGGGCATGGTCGCTTGCAGCAGCTTGCCCGACGCCGTCGTCGCCAGCAGACGCTGCCCGGCGATTGCCACCGATGTGGGCTTCATGGCCTCGTCGTTGTCGGTGCCGGTGGGCGCGATCAGGTGATGTACGTCGTGCACGTCCGGCCCTAGTGCATTGCGCTGCGCAAGCAAGTGCTGCCCGCTGGTGTCTTCGCTGAGCGCCATCAGCTCGCCATTTTGCGAGCGTCCCAGCGCGGTGACCTTGTGCTCGAAAGGCAGCGGCGTATTCAGATCATTCAGCGAGTACACCTTGCCTGTGTCGTTGAGCCCGAACAGGTGGCCGCCCCCGATGTTGTGCAGGGTTTTCAGCGTTGCACCTTGGGTGTTCTCCTGCCATTGGCCCCCTTGCAACGCGTACAGCTTATTTTCGTGAATCCGCCAGGCCGTGTTGCCGGTGTCTGTGTGCACGCCGGTGATCTGCGCGCGATGGGCATCGGTGGGCATCGCCACATGGGAGGCGCGGTTCGGCCGGTTCTCACTGCTTTTGAACAACGAGATGGCCGCATCGCTGGCATGGGCGTGCAGCAACCGGTGCTGCGTATCGACCATCAGGTATTCGGTTTTTTCCGCGTTTTGATTGAGCTCCGCAAGGCCCTGATAGCGCTGGTCGTGTTTGCTCAGAATGCTCTCGAGCAGGCGCTCGGTGCGATTGGTCTGGCCAGGCGCGCCAACGACCAGTTTTTGATTGTGCAGCGCCATGCTGAGTCGGGGTGTCAGCGCCATGGCGTGTGGCTGGGCGGCCGTCGGAGCGGTGGTTGCCGGGCCGCCTGGTTGTGCCGGCGCAGGCGTCTGTGCTGAGGAGGACGCGGTGGCGGCAGGGTGCGTGTTCGCAGCAGGCGCGCTGCGCGGGATTGACGAGGCGTCTCCCGGTCGGGCTTTGAACAGGCCACCGGTGAAATTCCGGCTTCTCTCCAGTGTTGATCGGCTGGCGGTGGCCATGCGCGCGAGGATATTTTTACGCTGCGCGGGTCCGGCAGCTGCGGGTGCAGAAGGGTTGAGCGCGGCACTGCCGACATTCGTCGTCCGGCCGAGGGACACTGGAGGTAGAGACATCCTGACGCCGTCCATGCAAGTGAGTGCTTTGCAGGGTGAGTGGCGTCAGGCAGGCGGTCAGTTCCCGATTATCTCCAAAGCTCAGGCTGTCCCGGGCGAGGGCTTGCGACGGGGCCGCGAAATGACCGACTCAATGTTCTTGCGTCCGATCAGCAACGGACTTTTGGCTTTGCGCGAGGCCGGCATGTCAGCCAGCCATTTGTACATTACCAGGCAGTCCACCAGCCCCAACCGGGCGTGGCGATAGGCGCGGGGGAGGCGGCCCACCACTTCGAAGCCGAGTTTCTGCCAGAGCGCGACGGCGACTTCGTTGGTCGCCACAACGGAATTGAATTGCATGGCCGAAAAACCACTGTCCACCGCCTGCTGCTGGGAGTGCTCGCACATCAGGCGCGCGACGCCGCGACCCCTTGCCGCCGGCGTGACCATGTAGCCGCAGTTGCTGACATGGCTGCCGGGCCCGGCAGCATTGGCCTTGAGGTAATAGCTGCCGAGCAGCACGCCGTCTTCTTCGGCGACCATCGTGTGCAGCGGGTATTCCAGCCACAGGTGCCGGGCCTGTTCAAAGGTCAGGTCGGGGGCGTAGGCGTAGGTTTCCTGCGCCCGGACCACGGCGTTGAAGGTGGGCCAGAAAGCCTCGAAGTCGTCGGCGTTCATGGGGCGGATGTGGATCATGAGGCATTCCATGGGATTGAGAACCTCACACCCGTGGGAGCCGGCTTGCTGGCGAATGGGAGGGTTCATTCGCCATTAAGGTATCTGGACGGACGCCTTCGTCCGTTCGCGGCCTGCAGCAAGACGGCCCCCACAGGAGCTTGGTTTATTCCAGCCAGCGTGGGAATCCGCCGGATGTCGGTTAGGGGATGCGAGACATTGGTGCGTCAGTAAAGTCAGGACACCACTCGATAGCACGGCACATACGCCGCGCCGCCGGGCAATTTCATCCGGTGCTGCTCGACGAAGGCTTGCAGCAACTGGTCCAGCGGCTTCATCACTTCGGCGTCGCCATGGATTTCGTACGGGCCGTGTTCCTCGATCAGGCGAATGCCCTTGTCCTTGACGTTGCCCGCCACGATGCCTGAGAACGCCCGACGCAGATTGGCCGCCAGTTCGTGGGGCGGCAGGTCACGGCGCAGTTGCAGGCTGGCCATGTTGGCGTGGGTCGGATCGAAAGGGCGCTGGAAGCTCTCTTCGATCTTCAGCAGCCAGTTGAAGTGGAATGCGTCGGCGCGGTCGCGACGGAACTGACGCACCGAGGCCAGCCCTAGGGTCATCTGCCGGGCCACTTCCGACGGGTTGTCGATGATGATCTGGTAGTGCTTGTGTGCTTCTTCGCCCAAGGTAGCGCTGACGAAGGCGTGCAATTGCTCCAGATACGGCGCAGTGCTTTGCGGGCCCGTGAGGATCACCGGGAACGGCAGGTCCTGGTTCTCCGGGTGCATGAGGATGCCCAGCAGGTAAAGGAATTCCTCCGCCGTGCCCGCGCCGCCCGGGAAAATGATGATGCCGTGGCCCACGCGCACGAAGGCCTCCAGACGCTTCTCGATGTCCGGCAGAATCACCAGTTCGTTGACGATCGGGTTCGGCGCTTCGGCCGCGATGATGCCCGGTTCTGTCAGGCCCAGGTAACGGCCGCCGGTGATGCGCTGCTTGGCGTGGGCAATGGTCGCACCCTTCATCGGGCCTTTCATCACGCCGGGGCCGCACCCGGTGCAAATGTCCAGTTTGCGCAGGCCCAGCTCATGGCCGACCTTCTTGGTGTATTTGTATTCTTCGGTGTTGATCGAGTGGCCACCCCAGCAGACCACCATTTTCGGCTCGACACCGGCGCGCAGGGTGCGGGCGTTGCGCAGCAGGTGGAACACATAATCGGTGATGCCCTGTGAGCTGCTCAGGTCGATGCGCTGACTGTCGAGCTCGCTTTCGGTGTAAACGATGTCACGCAAGGCGCTGAAGAGCATTTCCCGGGTGCTGGCGATCATCTCGCCATCGACGAAGGCGTCGGCCGGGGCGTTCAGCAGTTCCAGGCGTACGCCACGGTCTTGCTGATGGATGCGCACTTCGAAGTCCTGGTAGGCCTCGAGAATGGTTTTGGCGTTATCGACGTGGGCGCCGGTGTTGAGAATGGCCAGGGCGCACTGGCGGAAAAGGGTGTAGATGCTGCCGGAGCCCGCGGCGCTGAGCTGCTGGACTTCACGTTGCGACAGGGTTTCCAGGCTGCCCTTGGGGCTGACCGAAGCGTTAATGACGTGTCTTGTAGCCATGCTTGATTCCTTGAAAGCGGTGCCGGCCGCCACGAGAGGGGGCCGGGCACGAATACAATGAACGCCAGCGGCGCTCACCCATGGGGCCATTTTTTACATCGGTTGGTCAGGAAAGCAAACGTTGTGAGCGCGATTCTGGAAATTTCCCCCGACCCCGGTATGCTGCACGTCGACGCCACGACCCATCGGCCTTCCCGACGCTATGATCTTCAACTTCACGATTTTTCTCTGCACCCTTGTCGCCATGGAAGGGGTCGGCTTTCTCGCCCACAAGTACGTCATGCACGGCTGGGGCTGGTTCCTGCACAAGTCCCATCACCAAGAACACCTCGGCGCGTTCGAGACCAATGACCTTTACCTGCTGGCGCTGGGGCTGGTGGCAATCGCGCTCATCGTCGCCGGCAACAGCGGCCATGATCCGCTGCAATGGGTGGGCGCCGGCGTCGCGGCGTTCGGCCTGATCTACGTGCTGTTTCATGACGGCATGGTCCACCGCCACTGGCCCGTTCGACCTCGGCCGCGCAGCCGCTACCTCAAGCGGCTCTACCACGCGCACCTGGCGCACCACGCGATCAAAGGCCGGCGCAACAGCGTATCGTTCGGCTTTCTGTATGCGCCTTCGGCCGCCACCCTGAGCAAGCAGCTGCGCGCCCATCGGTCTGCCTCACCTGACACGCGCTGCGGCGACACCGGCAGCACGGCCATGGGCCGGGATTTGCAGAACGGCTGAGCGGGTTATCCGTCGAACGTGTGATTAATTTCATGCGCGTCACGCTGTTCAGCGTCGCGTTGCTGTCGTAGAACTGCAGGCCAGTCGTCTCAGGCTGTTAATTCAATCGTATGTCCTTTCTGGAGAACCCCATGACTCAAGCATCGACTCAGGCAACGGGCAAGACCATCACGTTCAAACGCCCGGACGGCAAGGAAGTCAGCGGCTACCTGGCCACCCCGGCCAAAACCGAAGGCGCGCCGGCCGTGGTGGTGATCCAGGAATGGTGGGGGCTCAACGAGCAGATCCGTGGCGTGGCCGACCGGCTTGCCGCCTCGGGGTATCTGGCGCTGGTGCCTGACCTCTACCGTGGCGAAGTCACCGTGGAGGAAGAAGAAGCCCATCACCTGATGGACAAGCTCGATTTCGCCGACGCCGCCACCCAGGATATTCGCGGCGCCGTGCACTACCTCAAGGGCCACAGTCAGAAAGTCGGTGTCACCGGTTTCTGCATGGGCGGCGCACTGACCCTGCTGGCGCTGAACTTCATCCCTGAACTGTCGGCCGGCGTGGTTTTTTACGGCGCACCGCCGCTGGAGTTCCTCGACCCTGCGGCGATCAAGGTGCCGGTGCAGGCGCACTGGGGAACCCAGGACGAGTTCTTCCCGGCTGAAACCGTCGACCAGCTCGAAGCCAAACTCAGTGAAGGCGGCGTCGATCTGGAATTCCACCGCTACCTGGCGCACCACGCCTTCGCCAACGAAACAGCCGTCGGGCCCGGCCGCATTCCGGGCACGCAATACGACCCGGTCTGGGCGCAACTGGCCATGGACCGTACGCTGACGTTCTTTGGCCGGACATTGTGGGGCTGAGCAGGGCTTAGCGGTGCTGAATAAGGGGATGGGCAGGGGCTGACCGCGCAGCCAGCGGTGTGGTTGGCGGCGCGCATCAACCGGCGCTGAAACCGCCGTCCACGGTCAGCGTCACGCCGTTGATCATGCCGGCGTCGTCGCTGAGCAAAAACGCGATGGTCGCCGCGATTTCCCCGGGCTGTACGAAACGGCCCAGAGGGATGCGCGACAGCATGGCGCCGGCTTTGACGGGGTCGCTCCAGGCCTTGTCTGCCATCGGCGTCAGTGTCACCACCGGGTTGACGCTGTTGACCCGAATGCCGTGGGGCCCAAGCTCGACCGCCATCACCCGGGTCATGGCATCCAGCGCCGCTTTCGACGCGCAGTAGGCCAGATGATCCCGGGTGCCCACCGCCGCGGCGAGGCTCGAGACGTTGACGATGGCGCCCGGTACGCCGCGCGCGATCAGGTCGCGGGCGACGATTTGAGCCACGACCATCGGCGCCCGGGTGTTCACCGCCATCAAGTGATCGAACGTCTCGACCGCTGTGTCGAGAAACGACTCCAGCTCGACCACGCCCGCACAGTTGACCAGCAGGTCGATGGGCAACACCGAGGCCACGGCCGAGCGGGTCATGGCCACGTCAGCGAGGTCCGCCACCAGTGTCTGCGCGCAGTAGGCCAGGTCATCAGGGTTACGCCCCATGGCAATGACCTGCGCGCCGCATCGCGTCAGCCACTGCACGGTTTCCCGGCCAATGCCTTTGCCCGCGCCGGTGACCAGAATCCGCTTGCCGCCAAAGTCATGATCGGCCATCGCGATCGCTCCAAGAGTGAATCAGTTGTCGTGTTCCAGCAGTTGGCGAGCAGCGCTCTCGTCAATCACCAGCTCATGGACGAACTGGCGCAGCAGCACCGCGCGAATGATTTCAGCCTTGTAGGGGCCTCCGGAGACCAGCACGACTTTTTTGATCCGCCGCAGGTCTTCCAGGTCCAGGGAAACAGCACGGCGGTTGAGCGGGTGACTGACTTCGTGGCCGTCGCGGTCCAGCCAGCGGCCGAGCAGGTCGCCCACCGCGCCGGCTTCACGCAGGGACTGCGCGTCCTGCGCATTCACCAGGCCCAGTTCCAGCATCAGCGAGCGCTCGCTCAAATCGCCAACGGTCAGTAGCGCCAGGTCAGCCTGCCGCGCCTTGCCGAGCACCGCCTGCACCGAGGCCTCTTCGAGGTACATGTCGCGGTACTGCTCGGACGGCGCAAAGACCGGCGCAGCGAGGTAGTAATAGGCGCCGCCGAACAGCCCGGCGAAACTCGACGCGATCTCGACCGTGTTGTTGGCCGAGCCGTAATGCAGGCCGCCCAGCAACGACAGCACAGTCAGGTTCGGCAGCGCCCGCGCCGAAAGTTCGCGCACCGCCTGGCGCAACGTGCGGCCCCAGCCCACCGCGACGATGCTGCCGTCGACGAGGTATTCCTCGATGCTCGGCGCGATGCCGACACCGAGCACACGAAAGATCGTCGACGGGTCGTCCGGGGAGGGCACCACCGTGACGCGGCGCAGGCCGAAGCGCTGCTGAAGGCGGTCCTCCAGTTCAATGCACGCGGCCAGCGGCGAGGTGATGCGAATCTGCACCACGCCGGTCTCGCGGCAGGTGGCCAGGGCCTTGTTGACCCGCACGCGGGTGATGCCCAGCCGGTCGGCGATCTGCTGTTGGGTCATGTTGTTGACGTAATACGACCAGGCGATGCGGATGTTGAGCTGGTCCTCGGGGTTTACCGGTTCGGGGTGAGCGCTCGTTTCCGGGTAACGATTCTGCACGGCGGTGTCCTTACTGTGGCCGGTCAAGCGGGGCGTCTCTATCAAGGCTGATTCACGGCTACTTCACCGCGCCCATGGTCAACCCCTGTACCAGGTGTTTGGAAACCATCAGCGCGAAAATGATCACCGGAAACACAATCAATGTGCCGGTCGCCATGATCTCGCCCCAGGGCAAATCGTAGCCGCTCATGAAACTGGTGGCGGTCACCGGCGCGGTGCGGGCGGTGTTGCGGGTCAGCACCAGCGCGTACAGCAACTCGTTCCAGGAAAAGATGAACGAGAAAATCGCCGACACCGCCACTCCCGGCATCGCCAGTGGCAAAGCGATGCGCCAGAAGATGGTGAAACGGGACGCGCCCGACAGCCGCGCGGCTTCGTCCAGGTCCTTCGGCACGCCGCGGAACTGATCGGTGCAGATCCACACCACGATGGGCAGGTTGAAGGTCAGGTACACCAGAATCAGCACCAGATGGGTGTCGATCAGGCCCATGGTTCGCGCCATCAGAAAGATCGGCAGCGCCACGACGATGGGGCTGAGCATGCGGTTGGTGATGAACCAGAACCACAAGTCTTCCTTGCCCTTGAATTCAAACCGCGCCAGGGCGTAAGCGGCGGGCGTGCCTAGCCCGACGGCCAGCACGGTGGTGCTGACCGCGACGATCAGCGAGTTGCCCAGGCTGTGCAACACGTCGCGCTCGAACAGCACTTTCACGTAGTTATCCAGGTGCGGCGTGAACGCCCAGATCGGCGGCGAGGCGAGGGCTTCGGCCTGGGTCTTGAGGCTGGTGGCGACCATCCAGTAAAACGGAAACACCGCAAACACAAAGATCGCCAGCAGACCCACCAGGTGCCAGGCATTGACCCTGGCCCGTGGCCGGGCGAAGGCATGGGAGGCCGGGTTTTTTGCAGTCGCGGCGGTGGCCATGTCAGATCTCCCGATAAAC
Organism: Pseudomonas sp.; assembly: GCF_036387035.1. Classification (GTDB taxonomy): domain Bacteria; phylum Pseudomonadota; class Gammaproteobacteria; order Pseudomonadales; family Pseudomonadaceae; genus Aquipseudomonas. The sequence goes on from NZ_DASVUM010000175.1 coordinate 8,033, forward strand.
GAATTTGATGTACAGCCGGGCCAGCACGATAGTCAGGATCAGCATCAGGATCGCCTGCGCCGAGGCGACGCCTTGATCAAACACACGAAAACCGATGCGCTGGATGTACACGCTGACCAGCTCGGTCGCCGCGCCCGGCCCGCCGCGGGTCATGGTGAACACGGTGTCGAACATTTTGAGGATGTCGGCGGTGCGCAGAATCAGGATCACCGTCGCGCTGGGCAGCAGGAACGGCAGCTGCACGTAACGCACGATCTGCCAGCGGCTGCGGGTTTCCAGGCGCGCAGCCTCTTCGATTTCGTTGGGCACCATGGTCAGCCCGGCCAGCAACACCAGCGCGCAGAAGGGCGTCCATTGCCAGATGTCCATCAGCGCCACAGCGATAAACGCGTTGGTGGTGTCGCCCAGCCATTCGACCGGTCCGGCATTGACCATCGAGAGCAGGGCGTTGGCCACGCCGAAATCACGGTTGAAGATCAGCCGTCCTATCAGTCCGGCCACGGCGGGCGCCGTGGCCAGCGGGATGACCAGACTCATGCGCGCCAGCAATTTGAAACCCGAGAGCCCGGGCTTGTGCAGCATCAGCGCGATGATCAGCCCCAGCGCCAACTGGATCGGCACCACGGCAATCAGAAACAGCCCGGTTCTGCCAAGCGCGGCCCAGAACGACGCGTCGTAGAGCACGTTGAGGTAGTTGTCGAAGCCGATAAAAGGCGTCGCGTCCCTGGGCCGCGCCAGGTTGTACTGACGAAACGAATTGACCAGCGCGAACACCGTCGGAAAGATCCCGATCAGGGCCAGGGCAACCGTGGCCGGTGCCAGAAAAGCAAAAGCTGCGCGGGTGTTGTTCCACAGGGTCGGGAACGGCGGTTTTTTTCTGTTGGTCATGGAGGTGAGTCTCGAGTGTGCGGACATCTCGCGGCATTACGCTGATCCCTGTGGGAGCCGGCTTGCTGGCGAATACGGTGTGTCATTCACCGCAGCGGTGTCAGACAAGTCGCATTCGCCAGCAAGCCGGCTCCCACGGAGCGTGGTCAGCCGTCACTTCAGCAATTTGGCCTTGCCGTCGTAATACCCCGCCTTCTTGAGGATCTCTTCCATCCGGCTGCCGATTGCCTTGGCGCCGGCTTCTACGCTGGTTTTGCCGAGCATGATCGCGGTGCCGTTTTCACCGACCACTTCGGAAATTTCCGGCCATTGCGGGAAGCGAGGGCGATAGTCAGGCACGCCGCCTTCCCACGAGGTCACCATCGGTTGCACGAACGGGTACTTCTTCTGCACCTCGGCGTCCTTGTACACCGACATGCGCCCGCTCACGCCACCGGCTTCCAGGTACGGCTTGGCCATGGCTTCGGAGGTGACCCACTGAATGAACAGCCACGCCGCC
>NZ_DASVUM010000176.1:0-22033 GCF_036387035.1 Pseudomonas sp.
CAAGAACAACCTGTTCCTCGAAGAAGACCAGCTCATTCGGAACATTGCCGCCATCCGTCATTTGCCGTGCCGGATCATCCAGGGCGGTCACGACATGATCGCCACGCCGAACTCTGCGTACCGCCTGCACAAAGCATGGCCCGGATCTGTTCTGACCCTGGTCAATGATGCCGGGCACGCGCCGTCTGAAACGGGTATCGTCAGTGGGTTGATCGAAGCCACGGAGCAGTTCAAAAAAACCGGTGGTTTCAGTGACATCCCGTAGCGTGATTCAGACACGGGACTGGGCACGGCGCGCGAGGATCGTGCGCCGCCGCTAGGCAGAATGGCGTTGGGGCTGCCCCTCGGTGTCCGTTGTCCTTAGCGACTTCTTCAAACAAGGTTGTACATTTATTTCGCCGTGCATAGGTTTGGATCCTTCGTGCGACGCGCCTTTCGTCTCCTTCACCGCCCCTGCCGCCCTGCTCGTCTAACCCCCGCGAAGCCCACCCGTAGGGACCATCCGAGCTGAAGGCGCTGCGGTCGATCGGGTCAAAGTCGGCGACAGGGTCTGCCTGCCGTTCAACATCGGCTGTGGTTTCTGCGAAAACTGCGAACGCGGCCTGACGGGTTACTGCCTGACCGTCAACCCCGGCAGTGCCGGTGGCGCCTACGGTTTTGCGGAAATGGGGCCCTACCAGGGCGGCCAGGCTGAATTGCTGCGCGTGCCGTATGCGGATTTCAACTGCCTGGTGCTGCCAGAAGACGCCAGCGAGAAAGAAAACGATTACGTCATGCTCTCTGACATCTTCCCCACGGGCTGGCACGCCACTGAATTGTCCGGGCTGCTGCCGGGCGAGAGTATCGCCATCTATGGCGCAGGCCCTGTCGGTCTGATGGCAGCGCACGCGGCAATGATCAAAGGTGCGTCTCAAGTATTTGTGGTCGACAGCCATCCAGACCGACTGGCACTGGCGGCCAAGCTGGGCGCCACGCCGATCAATACGGCACAGACCCAGGCGGTTGAGCAGATCATGAACCTGACTCACGGCAAAGGCACCGACCGTGGCTGTGAATGCGTGGGTTATCAGTGCTGCGACAAGCACGGCCATGAAGCCAATCACGAAACCATGAATAACCTGGTCGCCTCCACCAAGCCAACCGGTGGTATCGGCGTCGTGGGCGTGTTCGTGCCGCAAGACCCGAACGCCGCGAACGACCTGGCGAAAGAGGGCAAGATGGCCTTCGACTTCGGCTCGTTCTGGTTCAAAGGTCAGCAGATCCGCACCGGCCAGGCCAACGTCAAAGCCTACAACCGTCGCCTGGCCGAGCTGATCCACCATGACCGCGCCAAACCCTCGCAGATCATTTCGCACAGCCTGAAGTTGTCTGAAGGACCGGATGCCTACAAGCATTTTGATAAGCGGGCAGACGGCTGGACAAAAGTGGTTCTCAAGCCTTCGGCTTGACCTCTCGATCCCGTGAGATGCCCGAACACCAGCGTTTGATTGCGGGTTGACGGGCCATCAGGACCGAAGGCGCTTTACCGCCTTCGGTCCAACAACGTCCCTTATGCCGATGCGGCGTATACCGCATTCGATGCACTCAAAGCACGCTGTCTAGCGCTGCAACGATCTGCATCGTTGCCTCTTCCACCCGTCCTTCATTGCGACACACAACCCAGCCGTTATTCGACATCGCCTGCTCAAACGCCATGGTGCATTTGACGTGCTCTTCCAGCGTATGCAGCACGGTACTGCTCAGCCCACGCTTGCGCGCTGCGGCCCTCGCCCATGAAATCTCCGGCGCGGTGACAACCCCGACATGCACGTCCGGCACGCGGACATTCAAGTCAATGTTCAGCTGCAAGATGTCTGCAAACGGGACCAGGCGGCGAAATGCGGCATCGGACGGGTACCAGCGATCGATCAGAATGATGCTGTCCGCCGGCTGTCGGGTCAGGACGTGCCTGGAAATCCAGGCACGGCTTTGCGCCAGGCGCTCACAGACTTCCCATTCCATCTCCCGCGAGGGCTGTCTGACAAGCTGGTTGACCAAGGCCATCGTTGCGCCACGATGGGGATCACTTTTCTTCTCGCACAGCCGGATGACCTTGTGATTGCCAGCCCTCAGCAGGGTCGTGACGGCCTCCAGCAGCGTGGTTTTACCGGCGCCTTTTGGCCCATCCAGAGAAACGAACAGCGGACGATTCATGCTTTACACAACGGTCAACAGGCGGAGACGGATTGACCGATGAACGCCACGGTGGGCGAGCATCGGTCACAGTTCAGGCGCTCAAGGCCTGATCAATGGCGGCGGTCAGCCGTGGATCATCGGCCGTCACATCCGGCGCAAAGCGGCCAATCACCTTGCCGTCGCGCCCGACCAGAAACTTCTCGAAATTCCACAGCACGTCGGTGCCTGCGCCGCTCTCGATGCCGTAGCCCTTGAGGCGCTCACGGAAGGGGCCATCGCCGGTGGCTGCAGGCTGCGCGGCGGTCAGTTCGCGGTAGAGCGGATGCGCATCGTCGCCGGCCACCGAGATTTTCGAAAACAGCGGGAAATGCACGTCATAGGTGGTCGAGCAGAACGACTGAATGTCGCTGTCGCTGCCAGGCTCCTGCTCCTTGAAGTTGTTGGCCGGAAAGCCCAGCACCTCAAGTCCGGCGTCCTTTTTGTTTTGATACAGACTCTCAAGCCCTTCGTACTGCGGGGTCAGGCCACATTTGGAGGCCACGTTGACCAACAGCAGCACTTTGCCCTGGTACTGTCCCAGGCTGCCTGGCGTGCCATCGATCTGCTTGAGGGGAATGTCATACAGAGAATCGGTCATGTGTGGCTCCTGCTGAGTTGAGTCAACTTGGCCGACCATCATCGGCCGGCCTGCGGTAACACCTTAAAGCGTCCGGCCAGTGATTGCCTCCATCTTTTACCGGGTGTCAGCGCAACCTGCTCGCCTGGCAGGATGACCAAGACAAAACCCTCCTCACTCATCCACCGACCATGACCGTAACAATGCCGACACTTCCTCTGCCCTGACTGGCGGGCTCAGCAGATAGCCTTGAACAAACGGACATTCCATTTCCTTCAAGCGATGAAGCTGAGCCAACGTCTCGACACCTTCAGCCGTGATATCCAGGCTCAGGGCCCGTCCCAGGGAAAGGATGCTCCTGACAATGGCGTCGCTTCTGTCAAACGCCATCATCCTGGAGACGAACGACCGGTCGATTTTGATGGCATCGAGCGGGTATCGATCGATGTAACCCAGCGAGCTGTAACCCGTGCCGAAGTCATCCAGCGCGATGCGGATGTTTAGTCTGCGCAACGCCTCGAGTACCTTCGCGATGGCGTCGGGCTGGTGAAGGAAGACTGATTCGGTGATTTCAATCTGCAGGTCCCCGGCGGCAATACCGGTTGATGCCAACACGCTTTCGACCTGGGCGACATAACCCGGACGATTGAGCTCGATGCCCGAGACGTTGACGTTCAGGTGCAACTGCAACCGGGGGAATTTCTGCTTCCAGCCATGCAGCGCTGTGCAGGCCTGCTGCATGACCCAGTGGCCGAGTTCATGAATAACGCCGATGTCTTCCGCGACCGGAATGAAGGCTTCAGTGGGCACGTTACCCAATTCAGCATGCAGCCACCTGACCAGCGCCTCTACCCCGCTGATTTCGCCCGTCTTCACGTTATAAACAGGCTGGTAGACAACATAAAACTCATTGTGGACGACCGCTTTTTTCAGCGCATTCTGCATCAACAGCGCGTCGACAGCGTTCTTGCGCATGGACGGGTTGAACGTTGCCCAGCGCCCCCTGCCCTGCTTTTTGGCTGCGTACATGGCGACGTCGGCGTCGCGCAGCAGATCTTCCGGTGATGTGTGGGACGCGTCGGCGGTAACGATGCCCAGGCTGCACGACGTGAAGATGTCCTGGCCATTGATCACGACCGGCAAGCTGAGCTGACTCACAATCTGTTGAGCGACCTCGACCGCGTCTGCCGCACTGGCCCGCTCGGCAAGAAGAATGGCGAATTCATCGCCCCCGACGCGGGCGAAGACATCACCCTCGCGAACGCAGCTTTCGAGGCGCCGCGCCACCACCTTGAGCAGGTGGTCACCGGCGGTATGACCCAGGCTGTCGTTGACAAACTTGAATCGGTCCAGATCCAGGAACAGGACGGTAACGGCGGGCACGTGTCGGCGGTCGTCGCAGTTGAACAGGGTCATTAGCCGGGACATGAGGTACGCCCGGTTATGCAGCGAGGTCAGGTCATCATGGAACGCTGCATAGGACAACTCTTGCTCGATGCGCTCACGTTCCAGCAACCGCGTCTCCAGAGCGACCTTGGCGTCCCTGTCGGCCTGCGCCTGCCGAACCAGCAACTCAGCTGCTTTGCGTTCACTGACATCACGCTGCACTGAAACCCAGTGCGTGAACCATCCGTGCTCGTCAGCCACCGGAACGATGCTCAACTGGACCCAGAACTTGCTACCGTCTTTGCGCACGTTGATCAGTTCAACTTCGACGGGCTGCCAGTGAGTCAGGGCCTCACGTATCAGGTCCAGCGTGGCCCGGCTGGTTTCTGCCGATTGAAGTATGCGGGGGGTCTTGCCGATGACGTCAGCGGCATCAAACCCTGTGGTCGCCAGGAAAGCCGGGTTGCAATAAACAATTCTCGGCCCGGGCAGATCGATCGGTTCCGCTTCGGTAATCAGAATCGCGTCCTTGGCATTCACCACAACCGATTCCAGCAACCGCAGGCGTTCGATCATCGAGTTGGCTGTTGAAGCGGGCTTCTTCCCCTCGCCATTCATCAAGCTGCCAAACAGCGCGCCGTGCGTCTGCAACGCATAGACCTGCGCGGCGCTAAGGCGTCGTCGAGGGTCGCTGCCCGCGACCAGCATCACGCCCAGCAAATGCCCGTCGCCGCCCCGAACAGCAACGCCCACGAGAAGGCCGTCGCAAAAATGCATGAAACGGTGGAACAGCATCGGGACACTCCGCCCCGCCACTTCGCTGATGATGATCAGATTTTCATGGGAGAGCGCCTCGCGCAGAAAGTCTTCTGCCTGCGCATCCACGGGCAGGTCTTGGTGCACGCCGTAGGTGGCGATGATTGCCCATTGCCCTTGCGCCCCGCCCAACAGCATCGCGCTTGAGCAGTCTGCCGAATGCGCGGCAGCCTGCGTCAAGAGTTTCATGGCATCTCGGCTTTCGGTGTAGACAGTGTCTGGCATGGGGTGTCCTGCCGCGCTCAAAGGGGGCGCCAAGCGGGCAAGGTACCACTGCGCCGTTATTCCTGCAGAGTGCTGTGACAGATCGGCGGTCGCCGCTCACCACTGGCGATTCGCCCTGCGATCGACTCCCCTTTGGAGGTGCCGTTGTCACGCCTATCGCTTAATGCAAAGTCTTCGATCAACGGTACGAACCTATGTGCCACGATGGCAGTCTGATATCACCTAATGCCTTCCTGGCCCTGCGAGGCCTGCCATGACTGACCTACACCGCCGCAACCCTTGTCGCCTGCCCGTGCTGCTGTTGATCGCGCTGTCCACTGTGGTCGGACTGTCCATCCTCTGGGAGTTCAAGCTGGAAGCCTGGGTGATGCACTGGCTCTCGCTGCCCTACGACGGTGACTTTGAAGACGCCGAAAGATGGCGATTCGTCCTGACCTCCACGGGATTTTCGCTGGTCTCGTTGATCATCCCGACCATTATGCTCAAGCGCTTGATTGCCAACACGCGATCGAGCTACCGCCGCTTGCAGCAGGCCCAGGCACAGACCGAAAACCTGGCCACCTATGACTCCCTCACGGATCTGGTCAACCGCCGCATTTTCATGCAAATGGTCCGCAGTCAATTGAGCTTGAAGCGCCCCGTGGCGGTCATGCTCATCGACCTTGACCATTTCAAGGCGGTCAATGATCAGCACGGCCACGCGGCCGGCGACGTTGTGCTTGTTGAGATAGCCCGCAGACTAGAGGCCATTGCCGACGACAACGGTGGGGTTGCGGTGCGCCTGGGCGGCGATGAATTCTGCCTGCTGTTTCTCGGTTTCAAACATCAGACCGAGCTCAGCCAGATCGCCGAGGCGACGGTGCTTCAACTCAGCGCGCCGTTGTCCTGCACCGTGGAGCCGTCGGCCCTGGGCGCCACCCTTGGCATATCACGGTCATGGACGGACGCTAAGGACGCCTCGGCATTGCTGCACTGCGCCGATACGGCAATGTACCGAGGCAAGAAGGACGGGCGATCGACCTATAACTTTTACGACAGCGAATACGAAAGGCAACGCCGTGCCCAGGCCGATCTCGAACTGGCGCTGAAACGGGCGGTTGAGGCGGATCAGATCGTGCCCTATTTTCAACCGATCGTGGCGCTCCCCTCACAGGACGTCGTGGGTTTTGAAGTCCTTGCCCGCTGGCTCAAGCCAGACGGCAGCACAGGCACGCCCGCGGAGTTCATCCCGGTGCTTGAGCGCCTGGGGTTGATTCCGGCCATGACCCGTTCCCTGATCAGCCAGGCCTGTCGGGCCGCCAACCGCTGGGACGACCACTTGCGTTTATCGATGAATGTCAGCGCGGGCATGGTGACCGACGAGCGCTTTCCCCAGCAGCTTCTTGAGCAGTTGCGCGAAGAGCAATTTGCGTTTCATCGCTTCGAAGTGGAAATCACCGAAGAGGCGCTTGTCGGCAATCTGGACGCGGCGCAGCGCAACCTGAGCAAGCTGCATGACCACGGCATTACGGTCGCGCTGGATGACTTTGGCATTGGCTATTCGAGCCTTTACCACCTGACGCGGCTGTCCATCGACAAAATCAAAATAGACCGGTCGTTCTTTGAAGCCGGGCAGACCGATCACCTGCCCATGGTCGAAGCGATTCTGGGCATGGCGCGGAGCTTGAAAATGCAAGTCACGGCTGAAGGCGTCGAGGAGTTTCACCTGCCTCATCTGCCGTCGTGGCTGGCCCACAGCGGCTGCAACTACGCCCAGGGCTACCTCTACGGCCGACCGAAGCCGGCGTCGAGCCTGTTCTGCTACAACCATGTGTCTTTCGCCCAGCAGGCAGGTTGATCAGTGACCGGCATCCCCTTGGCCTGACCTTCGCGGGTAGTCGGACAGGGGATCGAAATGCACTGAACGCTCAAGCGGCCACTGACTCCAAACCATGCCCCGGCCACACGCTCCGCTTGTTGCGCCGGTGAGCATTCGAGTCACCTGCCAGATCAAGGAATTCCCATGACCGACCCACGCAACGTCGCCCACGACAAAAAAGTACAGCAAGAGAAGAAGAACCACGGCGAAGACGTAGCGCCCGATGCCGTGCACGCACCCCAGCCTGGCATGAAGCCGGCACTCAAGCACGACGATGAGGCCGAGCAAGACGAACAGGCTTGAGTCAGACGCTGAACTGAGCTGAACAAGACCGTTTGGCGGCGCTGATGCACGTCAGCCGCCGCTGCACCGCGGCCTCCAGCACGCCCTCCTCGCGTGTCCCCTTTTCCCCGCTCCGCCACCCGGCACTCAGGCCCCGCCTGATGCAGCCCGCGCTGGCCCGCTGTTTCTTCGATAATCCGACGGTGTCAGGTTCATCTCATGGCGGAAGTGTCGGTTGAAGTTCGACAGGTTGATATAGCCCACCTCGAAGCAGACATCGACGACAGACATCTGCGTTTGCAACAGCAACCGGCAGGCTTTCTGGATCCGCAGTTTGCGCATGAGGTCGATGAACCCATGGCCTGTGGCGCGCTTGAAGAAGCGTGAGAATCCCGGCTCGCTCATGCGCAACTGCCGGGCGATCACTGAAAGGCGGATATCCCCGGTGAGCTCGCGCTGCAAGTAGTCGAATGCCTGCTGAACCCGCTCGGCGCTTACGGCATCCAGCGCGGGTGCATAGCATGCACTGGCCAGGCTCTTTGCCTCACCTTCTGGCGCTGCGCCTAGCGTGTCGAGTAACTGAAGAAATAACACCAGACGCGGCAAGCCGTCGGCCTTGCCTATGTGTTCGAGCAAATCGGCGGCCTGCGTGGCGGTCGCACCAGTAAACTCCAGCCCTCGCCGCGCACGCTCAAATAGCCCTTGCAGTTCGCCCAGTTCCGGCAGGGTCTTACGCAGCCCCAACAACGTAGCGCCGTCAAATTGAAGCACCACGTCACGGCCTTGCAGGTGTTCCCCCGGCGCCAGATCGCCCATCCAGTCGTGGGGCAGATCAGGCCCCATCAGCGCGACATGGCCGGGACCAAACGCGCCCATGTAATCGCCCGCCAGCAGTTTGCCGCTGCCTTTGCGGATCAGATGAATCTCGTATTCGGGATGATGGTTCCAGCGCGCGAGGGCATACGGATAGTCGTGCTCGTACCAGCGAAAGCTTTGCTGCGGCGCGGGCAAGATGATCTCCAGCTCGGCCGGCAATTGCTCGAATAACGCTGTTCGGCTGTCAGGCATGGCCCGCCCCTTTGTTATCGTTCCTGGTGCCTGCATGAACGCACCCTACCTTTTTTGCGATAACCGGCTCCACCTCAATGGTCGCGGTCCGGTGGTACTTTTTTGCGTCAGGACTGTGCTCGCGAAGCCAGGTTAAAAAACCATCAGCGGACCATGCTCAACAGGTTAGTTGCCCGGCCTGCAAACTGATGTAATCAGCCCATCAGCAGCGCAAGGCCAGACGTGAAAAAAACGCCCCGCGCGGTTGAACACAACAACAATAATGATTCTGCGCCGTGGCGTGGAGTGGAGAGCGACATGAAGATTACCCATCACGCGTTGCTGCTGCCTGCCGGCCTGTTGCTGGCTGGCCCATTGCTGGCTGGCCTAAGCCACGCCGCCGAAACGATCACCATCGCGACCGTCAACAACAATGACATGATCCGTATGCAGCGATTGTCGGGCGTATTCGAGAAGCAGCACCCCGACATCAAGCTCAACTGGGTGGTGCTGGAGGAGAACGTGCTCCGCCAGCGGCTGACGACCGACATTGCCACCCAGGGCGGCCAGTTCGACGTGCTGACCATTGGCACTTACGAGACGCCGCTGTGGGGCGCCAAGAACTGGCTCGAGCCAATGAAAGACCTGCCCGCCAGCTACGACCTCGACGACATCATCCCTTCCGTGCGCCAGGGCTTGTCGGTCAACGGCACCTTGTATGCGCTGCCGTTCTACGGCGAGAGCACAGTGACCTACTACCGGACCGACTTGTTCAAACAGGTCGGCCTGACCATGCCCGAGCACCCGACCTGGACCCAGCTCGGCGAGTTTGCCGCCAAACTCCATCACCCCGACAAGGACCAGTACGGCATGTGTTTGCGGGGCAAGGCAGGCTGGGGCGAAAACGTGGCCCTGCTGACGACGATGGCCAACGCATTCGGTGCCCGCTGGTTCGACGAACAATGGAAGCCTGAGCTCAACAGCCCCGAATGGACGGCTGCGGCCAACTTCTACGTCAACACGCTCAAGCACTACGGACCGCCGGGCGTCTCCAGCAACGGCTTCAATGAAACCCTGGCGCTGTTCAACAGCGGCAAGTGCGCGATCTGGGTCGATGCCAGCGTGGCCGGCTCCTTCACCACCGACAAAGAACAAAGCAGGGTCGCGGACAGCGTAGGGTTCGCACCGGCGCCGGTTGAAGTGACGGACAAGGGTTCATCCTGGCTGTACGCCTGGTCGCTGGCGATCCCGGCGACCTCCCAACACAAGGACGCCGCCAAAGCCTTCACCGCCTGGGCCACGTCCAGGGAATACATCCAGCTGGTCGCCGAGAAGGATGGCATCACCAACGTGCCGCCAGGCACCCGAACCTCGACTTACAGCGACGCCTACCTCAAGGCCGCGCCGTTCGCCCGCGTGACGCTGGAAATGATGAAACACGCCGACCCGGCCCACCCGTCCGCCAAGCCTGTGCCCTACGTCGGCATTCAGTACGTGACCATCCCGGAGTTTCAGGCCATCGGCACCTCCGTGGGCAAATTGTTCTCGGCCGCCCTCACCGGCCAGACCTCCGTGGAACAGGCGTTGGCTGCCGCGCAGTCGACGACGGTGCGGGAAATGAAGCGCGCCGGATACCCCAAGTAAATGTATTGGCGGCCGTTGTCGGCCGCCATTCAACCCATGACGGAAGCCCCTTCAATGAAACGACTGCAAGGTAAAAGCGCCCTGATCACCGGATCAGCCCGCGGGATCGGACGCGCCTACGCCGAGGCGTATATCCGCGAGGGCGCGACCGTGGCCATCGCCGACATCAACCTTGAACGCGCGACACAGACGGCCACCGAGTTGGGCGCCCAGGCCTTCGCGGTGCGCATGGACGTCACCGATCAAGCCTCTATCGACGCGGCCATCGCGGCCTGCGTGGCCACCAGCGGCAAGCTGGACATCCTGATCAACAACGCTGCGCTGTTTGACCTGGCGCCTGTCACGCAAATCACCCGAGAGAGCTACGAACGTCTGTTCGCGATCAACGTGGCCGGCACGTTGTTCACCCTTCAGGCCGTGGCAAAGCAAATGATCGCCCAGGGGCACGGCGGCAAAATCATCAACATGGCGAGTCAGGCCGGCCGCCGCGGCGAGGCGCTGGTGGCGGTTTACTGCGCGACCAAGGCCGCCGTGATCAGCCTGACCCAATCGGCGGGGCTGGACCTGATCAAGCACCGGATCAACGTCAATGCGATCGCACCGGGTGTCGTCGACGGTGAGCATTGGGATGGCGTGGACGCGTTGTTCGCCAGGCATGAGAACCTCCCGCTGGGGGAGAAAAAGAGGCTGGTCGGCGCCCAGGTGCCCTACGGCCGCATGGGCACCGCCGAAGACCTGACCGGCATGGCGATCTTTCTGGCCTCGGCGGAAAGCGATTACGTGGTCGCCCAAACGTACAACGTGGATGGCGGCAACTGGATGAGCTGACGGCGGACGGGACGCCGGACTAACCAAATCATGCCCACCCCCGTATGATTCTCGCTCAACGAACATTCGGTAAAGGTGTGATGAGCATGGACGAATCGGCAGCCCCCGCCACCGTCAGTGGCCTGAGCGTAGACCCCGACGTGCAATTCGACTGCGTCGGGTGCGGCGCGTGCTGTCGCGGCCGCTTCGTACCCTTGACCTTGAGCGAAGCGGTGACCTGGCTGAAGCGCGGCCATGCTGTGGGAGTCTTGCTTGAGGCGTTTGACGAATCGCTCTGGCCGGTCGCATCGCCTGAATACGCCTACAACGCCGGGCGGTCCGCGCCTGTTCAGGGCGGTTCCGGCGCGCTGCGGGTGACGGTGATTCTGGCGGCCAATGCGCTGCCGGAATGCCCGAACCTGCAAACCAACGGGCTCTGCTCGGTGTATCTGGAACGACCGCTGGTGTGCCGCATCTACCCGATGGAGATCAGTCCCTTCATCCCGTTGCGGCCCGAGGCCAAGGACTGCCCGCCCGAAAGTTGGCAGCAAGGCAGCCTGCTCGCCTCCGATCAAGGGCTGGCCATGCTGGTCCAGCAATCGCGCCAGACCGACCGCGATGATGCCCGACGTAAAGTGGCGGTGTGCGAAGCGCTCGGCCTGACCGTTGCCGGCTGGAAAGGCAACGGGCTGGTCATCCACCAGCCCTCGGTCCAGGCGCTGCTGGCGGCCTGCGAAGGGACCGACGCCGACGCCCGACCCGCGGCGCAAAACTGGCAGGTCAAGGCAGAAGACCCTGCCTTGCGGGCGTATCTGCACGCTCAGTCTGTGCCCTTGGCCGACGCCCCCACCGACGCTTACCTCTTCCACTCGGTGCCGCGCTGAACGGTTGGCTGCGAGCCTTTAGCCTTTAGCCTTTAGCCTCAAGCCTCAAGCCTCAAGCGAGGATGCGCGCATAGACCGACCGGTCCACATTGCCGCCGGACAGGATCACCCCGACCTTCTTCCCTGCCATGGTCTGACGCTCTTGAATGAGCGCGGCCAGTGCAGCGGCGCCTGCGCCCTCCGCGAGGTTGTGGGTGTCGGTGTAGTAGACGCGCATCGCCTCGGCGATCTCGTCGTCGCTGACGGCGACCATGCGTGACGCTCCCGTCCGGTAAATAGCGAAGGCAGCGGCAATGGGCCTGCGCACGGCAAGGCCATCGGCAAAGGTGTTCGCCGACGGGGTTTGCAGCACCGTGCCTTCCTCAAACGACCATTTGGCGGCCGCCGCCTCGGTGGACACCACGCCGACCACCCTGGTGGTCAGGCCCAACGCGTCGCGGGCGGCGATGACGCCGCAAATTCCGGACCCACAGCCGACAGGCACGTAGACGGTGTCCAGGTCCGGAGCGGCCACGAACAACTCCAGCGCATAAGTGGCCACGCCCTTGAGCAACTCGACGTGAAAGGGAGGAACCAGGTAGTGCCCATGCACATCCGCAAGCCGCGCCGCTTCCTCGCGGGCTTCATCGAAATCGCGTCCGCATTCGATTACCGTACCGCCGAGGGCACGCATGGCGTTGTTCTTCTCCACCGAGTTGCCTTCCGGCACCACGATCACGGCACTCAAGCCCAATGCAGTGGCGGCGAGCGCCAGGCTTTGACCATGATTGCCACGGGTGGCGGTGACGATTCCGGTCACGCTTGGGTACGTACGTTTGAGCCAGTGCATGAAGGTGATGCCGCCGCGCACTTTGAACGCACCGGTGGGCGTGTGGTTTTCATGCTTGACCCACACGTTGCAATTCAGCCGTTGGGCCAGCAACGGCCAGGCGTATTGCGGGGTCGGCGGCATGACCGCGTACACCTGGCGCGCGGCCTGTTCGATCTCGTCGCGGGTCAGTCCGTGCATGGCGTGGCTCCTCGAAAATTTCGACCAGTCTAGTCAGGGGCTCGCCGCGCAGGCTTTCAAAAAACTGACCTGACTTTTGAGCACACCTGTCATTACTATGAACGCCATGAACCCGACCAAACGCCCGCCTCACCCGCTCCCCTCCGAACCGGTTCGCCGCGTCGAGGCAGGCCCGTGGATGATCGAATTGCTCCCCGCGGCCCGCTACGCCACCCGCTACGTGGCGAACCGGGCGGCGATCGGCTTTGCCTTCGAAAGCCAGCGCGGCGTGCACGCCATCGGCAGCGACCGGGTACAACCCTTCGATGCGGTGCCCAACGGCCTGGCGTTCATTCCCGCCGGTTGCGACGTGTTGTCCGAATCGCCCACGGGCGGTGAGTACCTGCGGCTGCTGCGCACGGACGGGCATTCGCTGGACGGCGACCACGTGTTCAACAATCGTATCGATACCCAGGCGATCACCGTCGCGACGAGGATGCGAGCGGCGTTGTTGCAGCCCTCGCCCGCAGACGATTGGGAAGGTTGGGCGCTGACGCTGGCTGACCGGGTCGATGCCAAAAGCCCGCTGGCCCCGCCGCGGCAAGGCTCGATCGATGGCAGTCGGTTGCGCAGGCTCGATGAGTTCATTGACGCAGGCATCGACGGTCCGCTTGGGGTACAGGCCATGGCGCAGATGCTGGGGTTGTCCGAGGGGTATTTCATGCGGGCTTTCAAGCACACCACGGGCAAAAGCCCGCACAGCTACTTGATCGACCGCCGCCTGGCCAAGGCCCGTGTACTGATGCGCGACGCCGACGCCCGCCTGGCTGACATCGCTCAGGCCTGCGGCTTCAGCTCACAGGCGCACATGGCGACCGCGTTCCGCCTGCGCATGGGCATCAGCCCGGCGACGCTGCGCCGGCAATTGATGCCCTGAGGCGTCACCCGCTCACCAGCCACGCCGTTGCGAGACGGCGAGGATCAGCGGATGCCGATCAAGGACCTCGAGGGCCGCATGAAACGCGGGGCGGACGGTTTTCAGGTGCTCGCGCGCGCCGCTCCAGCGACTGACCACGCAGGCGAGTATCTCAACGGCGCCGGGCGCCTCGGGATGCCAGACCACCGCGCTGCCGAACACGTCGCTAAAGGTCTCCCACTGGCTGTGCAGGTTGCGCGTCGCCCCCACGACCAAGGCCTTGCGTTGATCTTCATCGGCGTCAGGCAGCCAACGTTCCGGGTAGTCGATGACGCCGATGGACGCGTAGCAGTTGGCGGTGATGTAAGTCAGGGCCCTGAGTTGCTGAGCGCATTCGAGCGGGTCCCGGGACAAAAGCCTGGCGTGTGGAAATTCCAGCCCCAGGTGAATGAGGATGGCCGCGCTCTCGGTCAGCACTGCGCCGTCGGCCGTGACCAGTGTCGGCACTTGCAGCAACGGGTTCAGGCGCCTCAGCTCCTCCTGTCCAGCGCCTTCTTCCCACGAACTTGCGGCAACCCAGCGGTACTCGGCGCCACACAGCGCGAGCGCCATTTCGATGGCAACCGATCCTGACCGATGCGCGCCAAATAGCGTAAACATATCGCCGCCCTCCCCGGGTTTTTCAGCTGTGGCCATGTCGCCGTTGCCATTCATCCGCAACATCGCCCAGCGTCTTTTGAGTGTCGTTGCGTATCCAGGCCATGAACTCCCGGTTGAACGTGAACGTCGGGCCGCATTGCGCGGTCAAGAACCGGCGCACGTTCTGGGTGTTGCGGTAATCCGGGGTGACTTGGGTGTGTCGGTCAAGCGGCTCGCTATGCCAGTCAAACGCCATGGGAAATGCTCCTTGCGGGTGAGTTCTGATTCACGCAGCTTCAGCATACACACCGCAAAACTTCTGCCGCCACCCTCAGGCTTTTTTCTCGCCGAAGCCGGTACTGGCGGATTGTCACGCGTAACGTCTGAGTGGATTTTACGGAATCGCCGCGGTCAAAGACCGGGATCGCGGGATCAACCTGTCATCGCATCCCGCCCCGCTCAGCCTGCAATTGATGTGCTTGCCTGGAGGCCCCATGAATCTGCACACGCCCCTGACCGATGATGCGGGATCGCCGCCTCAGCCGGGCTGGTTCTCCAACGAGCACCACACCCGCATCGACGAACTGATCACCAGGCTCAACACCAGCGACACCCGGGAAAGCGTGTCGCGTTACCACGCCATGGCCGAGGGCTATTTGCTGGGCCTGCTGGACAGCTACCACGTGAGTGCGGAACACCACGATGCAGTGCGCCAGTACCTGCACAACCTGGCCATTGCACGGTTGAAAGCGGTGAAACCGAAGCTGCGAAGGTGATGAAGCGCCGTTAACCGATGACAATCGTGCCCGCCGCGATGACAACGCATGCCATGATCTTGCGTGCCGTCAGCGACTCCCCGAGAAAGAAGTAACCCAGCAACGCCGCGAACAGCACGCTGGTTTCGCGCAGCGCCGACACCGCGCCCATGGGCGCCAGGGTCATGGCGTAAATCACGATGCCGTACGCGAGCAGCGACACCAGCCCGCCGCAGAACGCCGTGATGAACCCCGGCCTGATGGCCACCAGGCTGCGTGCATCGCGCAGAACGATGTAGGTGATCGGCATCAGTACGCCCCACAGCGCGCACATCCAGGCGGTATACGCCATCGGCGCACCGGACAAGCGCCCGCCTATGCCATCCGTGACGCTGTAGGCCGCAATGAAACACCCGGTGCCCAGCGCGTAAGGAAGCCCGGGGATATCCAGCTTGCGGCCCTTGAAGGCGAGGGAAATGATTCCGGCCGAGACCAGCGCGATGCCGACCATGGCTTCGGTCCCCACCACTTCGCCGGCAAATATCGACGCGCACAGCGTGATCAGCACCGGCGATGAGCCCCGTGATATCGGGTAAGTCTGGCCGAGGTCGCCGCTGCGGTACGTGCGCACAAGGAACAGGTTGTAGCCGATGTGCAGCACCGCGGAGAGCACCGCATAGGGCCAGCTCTGCGGCGCAGGAGCGTCCATGAACAGCGCTCCGGCCACGCTTACGATGGCAACCGCCACGCACATGATGGTCATCGACCAAAGCTTGTCACCGCCGCCGCGCAGCAAGGCATTCCAGCTGGCGTGCAACAGCGCGGCGAAGAGAATCAACAGGATGATGTGAATAGGCATGGGCAATCTTAGTCATTGTGGCGGCCGAAATAAAAACGAAGTCTGTTCATCCGAGGATGAGAAAATCCTCATGCCTCAGTGGTAATCCGTGCCGGCTGCGGTCGATTCGCCGATCAGCCAGTCGCGAAAGCTCGCCACATGCGCCTGCGTTTCGATCCCTTTGGGACAGACAAAGTAGTAGGCCACTGGCGAAGGAAAAGGCACGTCGAACAGCCTGACCAGACTGCCGTCGCGCAGTTCTTTTTCCACATGCCCGCTTCGCACAAGCGCGATGCCCTGGCCCAGCAGCGCCGCTTCAACGGTCATGTTGGTGTCAGGGAAGCGAACGCTTTCTTTCAGCGAGGTAACGCCCAGCCCTATGTTCTGAAACCAGACTTCCCATTTGGGCACCAGGTCGGAACCGTCCCGGGCCAACAGCGGATAGCGCAATAGCTCGGCCGGCTCCCGAGGCGTGCCGAAGCGCTTGAGCAAGTCGGGGCTTGCCACGGGGAATATGTGCTCCCTGAACATGAATTCCGAATGCAGCCCGGTATAGTTGCCGCCGCCCAGGCGGATCGCCACGTCAGCTTCGCCGCTGGCGAAGTTGATGATGGTGTCGGTGCAGTCCAGGGTGACGAGGATTTCCGGGTGCAGGTCGGACAGCTCAGGCAGACGCGGCAACAGCCATTTCAATGCGAAGGAATAGGTTGTACTGACCTTGAGCCGGAAGCGGCCTTTCTCTTCCCGAAGGTCGGCCAGCGTGGCCTCAAGGTTCGTGAAAAACGCCCGCACGATCGGCGCCAGGGCGGCACCTGCCGGCGTCAGGCGCAACGATTTACCGCGCTGAAACAGCTGCAGCCCCCAGATGCCCTCGAGATTTCTCAACTGGTGACTCACCGCACTTTGGGTGACGTGCAGTTCTTCGGAGGCGGAGGTGAACGTCGCATGACGGGTGGCGACCTCAAAGGCACGCAAGGTAGCGGTGGGTGGCAGGTCTCTCATTTCACTGCGCCTCGACGGACAATCGGCGTTGTCGCTGACTATGAATGGAGGCTCATGATAGAGCATTCTTCGGGCAGTGCACCGTTGAGAGCGTGACCTTCGGAGGTCTGTGTTACGGCCCGGTGAGACTGCCGCGGTCCGGGCTGAGCGACGAAGGTCTCTATGCAGCGGGCAGGTCTGTAGAGGTCTGCTTCATAGCAGCGTCGCCCCCGGCCACTCTCGTTTTTCCACCAACTCCCTCACCACATCCCGAATCACTACCCGCGCCGCCAGCGCTGCCGGGGAGAGCTCTTCATCCGGAAGGCTGGCCAGGATGTTGCGGCGCATCAAATGGCGGTCGTGAATCTGCACCACGCTCAGCCCTGCGTTCGCCGAGCGCGCCGCCGCTGCGCCTGGCTGCAGGGTGGCGGCGATCCCGTGACGGACGACATCCATCAGGGTCGCCAGCCCGTCGATTTCCATCACCACGTTCAGGCGCATGCCGGCGGCTTCGAAGGCACTGGCGAGGGTCGCGCGCAGGCCGTGGCCGCTGCTCGGCAGTACCAGCGGAATGTCGCCGATCTGCGCAAGACTTAGCGTATCGCCGGGGGGGATACCAGGAAATCCGGGCGCGTGCAGCAGGGTCACGGCTTCGTCGAGCAGCGGAATCATGCTCCAGCGACGGGCAATATCGGCCTGGAATACCACGGCCAGGTCCAGCTGGCGTGCGCTCAGCTGACTGGCGAGGTAGCCGGAGAGCATCTCCACCAGGTGCAGCTGGATGTCCGGATAACGCTCACGCATCGCCTCGATCAACGGCAGCGCCAGCACGCTGGCCGTGGTCGGTGGCAGGCCGACGCTGACGTAACCGCGCATGCGACCGCGCTGCGCAGCCTGCACGGCGGCGTCGGCCTGGCGCAGGGTCAATTGAGCATGATGAAGGAACGCCAGGCCTGCGGCCGTGGGACTGACACCGGTGGTGGTGCGATTGAGCAGGCGGGTGGCGAGTTCGTCTTCGAGCTTGCTCATCTGCTGGCTCAACGCGGAGGTGCCGACATTCAACTCCAGGGCGGCGCGGCCCAGGCTGGTCATCTCGACGACTTTGACGAAATAGCGAAGTTGGCGCAGTTCCACGGCAATCCTTTATTCAGGTGAGCAACGAGCGGTCAAGCCAGCCACGCCCAGGCGGACTAACGGACAGGCAGGCAGTTAAAACACGAACAGTGCTGCGCAGCCTAACCCTTTACTAAAACTAAAGCCCCCACACGTGAACCCGTCTTTCGGCCATTGCCGCCTGTCTCTACTGTCCATCACCGCCAGTTGCATCCTGTCCAGCGCTGGCGTGACGAGGAGTGATGATGGTTGACGTTTTGGTGATTGGCGGCGGCAACGCGGCCTTGTGCGCCGCGCTGATGGCACGTGAGGCCGGGGCCAGCGTGATGCTGCTCGAGGGCTCGCCGAAGGTCTGGCGAGGGGGCAATTCGCAGCACACCCGCAATCTGCGTTGCATGCACGATGCGCCGCAGGACGTGCTGATCGACGCCTACCCGGAAGAAGAATACTGGCAGGACTTGCTCAAGGTGACCGGCGGGCTGACCGATGAAAAGCTCGCGCGCATTGCCATTCGCGCCTCTGCCACCTGCCGCGACTGGATGCGCTCCCACGGCGTACGTTTTCAGCCACCCCTCTCAGGCGCGCTGCACGTCGCGCGCACCAATGCGTTTTTCATGGGCGGCGGGAAAGCCCTGATCAACGCTTATTTTCGCAGCGCCGAGCGCCTGGGCGTCCAGATTCGCTACGACGCTCAAGTCACCGATATCGAAATGAACGACGGTGCGTTTGTTGCCGCGCACATCGGTGAGCGGGAGGTGGACGGAAAGCGGCTGCCGGCCGAGCGCATCCAGGCGCGAACCTGCGTCATGGCGGCGGGCGGTTTTGAATCCAACCGCGAATGGCTGCGCGAAGCCTGGGGTCAGAATGAACGGGGTGAATGGCCGTCGGACAACTTTCTTATCCGCGGCACGCGCTTCAACACCGGTGTGTTGCTGCGGTGCATGCAGGACCTGGGCGCCGACATTATCGGTGACCCGACCCAGGCGCACATGGTGGCGATTGACGCTCGCGCGCCGCTTTACGACGGCGGCATCTGCACGCGAATCGACTGTGTATCGCTGGGCGTGGTGGTGAACCGCGACGGTGAACGTTTCTACGACGAAGGCGAGGATTTCTGGCCCAAGCGCTACGCGATCTGGGGACGTCTGGTGGCCGGCCAGCCCAACCAGCAGGCGTTCTCGATCATTGACCAACAGGCCGTCGGGCGCTTCATGCCGCCCGTGTTTCCGGGCACTAAAGCCGACACGCTCCAAGGGCTTGCGCGACTGTTGAACCTGCCGGAAGCGGCCTTTATCAAGACCGTCGAGGACTACAACCGAGCCTGTCAGGTCGGCACCTTCGACCATACCGCCCTGGACGACTGCCACACCGAGGGCCTGACACCTGCAAAAACCCATTGGGCGCGTCCGCTGGTCAAGGCGCCCTTTTACGCCTATCCGCTCAAGCCGGGCGTGACCTTTACGTACCTCGGGCTGGCGACAGACGAAACCGCCGCCGTGCGTTTCCAGGGCAAACCCTGCCCCAACCTGTTCGTCGCTGGAGAAATGATGGCGGGCAACGTCTTGGGCAAGGGATACACCGCGGGCATCGGCATGGCCATCGGCACTGCCTTCGGCCGTATCGCGGGTGTGCAGGCAGCCGCCTGCGCCGGCTTCGGTCCTTCTTCAGTACACGCTTCAGGACAATCGGAACGTCGACATGCAACTGTTTGATCCAAAGGCGTCGAGCGCCTTGATCCCGGTCCTCAATCTGCAGGAAAGCGAAGTCGAGCGACAGATGACCATCTGCAACGCCTGCCGCTACTGCGAAGGGTTTTGCGCAGTGTTCCCGGCGATGACCCGTCGCCTGGAGTTCACGCAGGCAGACATCCACTACCTGGCGAACCTGTGCCACAACTGCGGCGCATGCCTGACGTCCTGCCAGTACGCGGCGCCCCACGAGTTCGCGGTCAATGTGCCCAAGGCGATGGCGAAGGTGCGTCTGGAAACCTACGCCGAGTACGCCTGGCCGAAGCCGTTGGGCAAGCTGTATCAGCGCAACGGTCTGACCCTGGCACTGGCGGCGGGCGGTGGACTGGCGTTGTTTCTGTGCCTGACGCTGATGATCATGGGCAATCTGTTCACCGCCATGGCGGGCGGAAACTTCTACGGGATCTTCCCGCACAACACCCTGGCCCAGATGTTCGGCGCGGTGTTCGGTTTTGCGGTGCTGGCGCTGGGCATTGGCGTGCGCCGCTTCTGGCGCGATGTGTCACCCGCGCAATCGACGCTCCCGCTTAAAGCCAGCGCGGCGCTGGAGGCCAGCGCCAACGTCGCTCAGCTCAAGTACCTGGACGGTGGCCACGGCGAAGGCTGCACCAACGCCGACGACGAATTCACCCTTTGGCGCCGGCGCTTCCACCACTTCACCTTTTACGGTTTCATGCTGTGCTTTGCCGCCACCGGCACGGCCACGCTGTATCACTACCTGCTGGGCTGGTCGGCGCCCTACCCGATCTTCAGCCTGCCGGTGATGCTCGGCATCGTCGGTGGCATTGGTCTGCTGGTCGGGCCGGCCGGCCTGCTATGGATGGGCCTGCGGCGCAATCCGGAACAGGGTGACGACAAACAGAAGCCTATGGACCGAGGCTTCATCGCGCTGTTGCTGCTGGTCAGTGGCAGCGGTCTGGCCCTCCTCGCGTTCCGCGAAAGCAGCGCGCTGGGCCTGCTGCTGGCCGTTCATCTGGGGCTGGTCATGGCGTTCTTCCTGACCATGCCTTACAGCAAGTTCGCCCACGGCATCTTTCGCAGCGCCGCCTTGCTCAAATATTCCATCGAGAAACGTCAGCCCAATCCGATCAACGCGGGCAGCGACTGACGTCCGGCACCCACGCCCACCCGTTTGCACATCCCATAACAACAAAGAGTCCTGAGTGAGCCATGAATAACACCCCCGAAGCCACGCGACCCAGCGCCTCCAAAGTCGGCGCGATCATCCGCGTTACCAGCGGCAACTTTCTTGAGCAGTTCGATTTCTTTCTGTTCGGGTTCTACGCCACCTACATCTCGCAGACGTTTTTTCCGGCCACCAGCGAGTTTGCCTCGTTGATGATGACCTTCGCCGTGTTCGGTTCAGGCTTCCTGATGCGTCCGCTGGGGGCCATCGTGCTGGGTGCTTACATTGACAAGGTCGGTCGACGAAAAGGCCTGATCGTGACGCTGGCGATCATGGCCTGCGGGACCGTGCTGATCGCGCTGGTGCCGGGTTACGCGAGCATCGGCGTTGCGGCGCCGATCCTGGTGTTGCTCGGCCGGCTGCTGCAGGGTTTTTCCGCCGGGGCTGAACTGGGTGGCGTGTCGGTGTACCTGGCTGAAATCGCGACCCCGGGCCGCACCGGTTTCTACACCAGTTGGCAGTCCGCCAGCCAGCAGATCGCAATCATCCTCGCTGCCGCGCTGGGCTACGGCATCAGCACGACCCTGCAGGCGAGCGAAATCGCCGCCTGGGGCTGGCGCATTCCGTTTTTCATCGGTTGCGTGATCATCCCGTTCATCTTCGTGATTCGACGCTCGCTCCAGGAAACCGAAGCGTTCAAGCGCCGCCTGCATCACCCCAGCACCCGCGAAGTGTTCCGTTCGATGCGTGAGAACTGGCGTACGGTTTTGGCGGGCGGATTGCTGGCGTCCATGACCACCACGACGTTTTACCTGATCACGGTCTACACCCCGACCTTCGGCCGAACCGTGCTGCACCTGAGCACCACCGACAGTCTGGTGGTCACGCTCTTCGTGGGATTGACCAATTTCATCTGGCTGCCCATCGGCGGTGCGCTCAGTGATCGTATCGGTCGCCGCCCCTTGCTGCTGGGCATCTCGCTGCTGTGCATGCTCACTGCCTACCCGGCGATGCACTGGCTGGCGGAAGCGGCGAGCTTCGAACGGCTGCTGGCGGTCTTGCTGTATTTCTCGTTCTTCTTCGGCATGTACAACGGCGCGATGGTGGCCGCACTGACCGAAGTGATGCCTCAAGAGGTGCGCGTGGTCGGGTTTTCCCTTGCGTTCAGCCTGGCGACGGCGGTGTTCGG
>NZ_DASVUM010000177.1:0-4076 GCF_036387035.1 Pseudomonas sp.
GATCGCTGGCGATCGCGCCACCGACGCCATCGTCGAGAACATCCGCCATCAGTTGGGGCTGGATCTGCCGCTGTATCAACAATACGGCCGTTACATGCTCGACCTGCTGCACGGCGACCTGGGCACGTCGATTCGCACCCATCGCCCGGTGCTCGAAGACTTGCAAGCGTTTTTCCCCGCGACCCTTGAACTGGCGCTGGCCGCGCTGACCTTGTCGCTGCTGGTGGGCGTGCCGCTGGGCGTGCTCTCGGCGGTGTACCACAACCGCTTCATCGACCAGGTGGCGCGGACCCTGGCGGTGACCGGGATTTCCACCCCGGCGTTCGGGCTGGGATTAGGCCTGATTGTGTTGTTCTACGGCCATTTGAACTGGCTGCCGGGCAGCGGGCGACTCGATGAAGGGCTCGACCCACCCAGAACCGTCACCGGTTTTTACCTCATCGACACGTTGCTGGCGGGGGATACCGGGCTGTTCTTCAACGCCGTGCAGCACCTGATTCTGCCGGCCATCACCCTGGGTTTCGTCAACCTCGGCGTGGTCGCGCGGCAGATCCGTTCGGCGATGCTCGATCAGTTGGGCGAGTACTACATCCGGACGGCCCGGGCCTACGGCTTGTCGAAATGGGCCGTGATCCTGCGCCACGCGTTGCCCAACGCGCTGATTCCTTCGGTCACCGTGCTGGGCCTGACCCTGGGCGATCTGCTCTATGGCGCCGTGCTCACTGAAACCGTGTTCGCCTGGCCGGGCATGGGCGCGTACGTGGTCAAGTCGATCCAGTCGCTGGATTTCCCGGCGGTCATGGGCTTCGCGATCATGGTCTCCTTCATTTATGTGCTGCTGAACATGGCGATCGACGTGCTGTACCGCCTGATCGATCCGCGCATTGGCGAGGTCAACTGAGATGTCCACTCCGATCATTGCGCCCGCCGTGGCGCCACTGCCGGCCGCTTCGCGCTGGCAAGACAAATGGGCTTACCTGGCTCATCAGATCCGTCGCAGTCCGCTGACCATGGCCGGCCTGCTGATCACCGTTATGGTGCTGCTGGTGATGGTCTTCGCACCCTGGCTCGCGCCCCATGAGCCCAACGCGCTGAACCTTGCCCAGCGCCTGGCCGCGCCGTCCGCTGCCCATTGGTTCGGTACCGACGAAGTGGGCCGCGACCTGTTCAGCCGCGTGCTGTACGGCAGCCGCCAGTCCGTGGGCGTGGGTCTGTTCGTCGCCTTCGCCTCGTGCCTGGCCGGCGGCTTGCTGGGCTGTATGTCGGGGATCATCGGCGGTCGTTTCGACGCCCTGATCATGCGCCTGATGGACATCATGCTGTCGGTGCCGTCGCTGGTGCTGATCATGGCGCTGGCTGCGGCCCTGGGCCCGAGCCTGTTCAACGCCATGCTGGCGATCACGCTGGTGCGGATTCCGTTCTACGTCCGGCTGGCCCGGGGTCAGGCCCTGAGCATTCGCCAGATGGGGTACGTCAAGGCCGCCGAAACCTTTGGCGCCGGGCGCTGGCACATGGTCATCTGGCACGTGGCGCGCAACGCCATGCCGCCGTTGCTGGTGCAGTTGAGCCTGGACATCGGCAGCGCCATCCTCATGGCGTCGGCGCTGGGCTTCATCGGCCTCGGCGCGCAACAGCCGACGGCGGAGTGGGGCGCCATGGTCGCGACCGGGCGCAACTACATCCTCGATCAATGGTGGTACCCGACGTTTCCCGGCGTGGCGATTCTGATTACCGCCACCGGGTTCAACCTCTTGGGCGACGGCGTGCGTGACTTGCTCGACCCCCGTCAGCAGGGTAAATGATCATGCCAGCTACCGTTCAACCCTCCCTCGCAGGCCGTGAGCCGGTGCTGGTCATCGACGATCTGCGCATCGAATTTCCGGCCTACAAGAGCACGGTCAAAGCGCTCAACGGCGTCTCGCTGCACGTCAATCCCGGGGAGATCGTCGGAGTCATCGGCGAATCCGGCTCGGGCAAGTCGGTCACCGCGATGCTCAGCCTGCGTTTGCTGCCGGAGCGTTCCTACGAGGTGAAAAGTGGCCGGCTGAGCATACTCGGCCGTGACATGCTCACCGCCAAAGAGAAGGACCTGCTGAGTGTGCGTGGCCGTGATGCCGCGATGATCTTTCAGGAACCCATGACCGCGCTCAATCCGACCCGCCGCATCGGTCGGCAGATGCTCGACGTGATCATTCATCACCAGCGTCTGAGCAAAGCCGATGCCACCGCCAAAGCCATCGCGTTGCTGCGTGACATGCACATCGCCGACCCCGGGCAGGTGATGAACAGTTACCCCTTCGAGCTTTCCGGCGGCATGCGTCAGCGGGTGATGATCGCGCTGGCGTTCTCGTGCGACCCGAAATTGCTGATCGCCGACGAACCCACCACTGCGCTCGACGTCACGGTGCAGCGGCAAGTGCTGTTGCTGCTGCGCGAGAAAGCCCGTGCCCGTGGCACGGCGATTCTGCTGATTACCCATGACATGGCGCTGGTGTCGCAGTTCTGCGACCGGGTCTACGTGATGTACACCGGCGCGGTCGTGGAGCAGGGCGTCACCGCACAGGTGATGGCCGACCCGCGACACCCGTACACCCAAGGCCTGCTCAGCGGACTGCCGGAGCAGGTCGAGCCCGGCCAGGACCTGCTGACCATTCCCGGCCAGGTGCCCAACCTTTCTGCCTTGCCGGAGGGCTGCACCTTCCGTGATCGCTGCGCCTTCGCCCTGCCCAAGTGCCTTCAGCGCCCGCCGATGCACACCGTCGACGCCGCCACCGACCACCAGAGCGCCTGCTGGTTGAGCGCGTCCTCGCACACCTCCTCACACGCCCTCTCTCAGGAGCCGCGGCCATGATCCTCTCAGCTTCGCAGACCTTGCCCGGCCAGAGCCCGACCATCCTCAGCTTGCAAGATGCGCGCGTGCATTACCCGATGGGCAAGGACTGGCTCGGCCGCCCGAAAGCACTGGCCCATGCGCTTAATGGCATTGACCTGCAGGTCCGCGCCGGTGAAACCCTGGGCGTGGTCGGTGAATCCGGCTGCGGCAAGAGCACCCTGGCGCAGTTGTTGATGGGCTTGATCAAGCCGACCTCGGGGCGACTCGACTGGGTCTACAACAGTGACAAGGAACGCAGCAGCAACGTGCAGATTGTGTTTCAGGACCCGCAGTCATCCCTCGACCCGAGGCTGCCGGTGTGGAAAATCATCACCGAGCCGCTGTTCGTTCAGCGGTCGGCCCCGCGCCAGGAGATGCGCGCGATTGCGGCGAAGGTGGCCTCTCAAGTGGGCATTCGCACCGAGTACCTGGACCGCTTTCCTCACCAGTTTTCCGGCGGGCAGCGTCAGCGCATTGCGATTGCCCGGGCGTTGTCATCCAATCCGGACATCATCGTGCTCGACGAGCCGACGTCGGCGCTGGATATTTCGGTGCAGGCGCAGATCCTCAATCTTCTGGCCGAGCTGCAGCGCAGCCGCGATCTGACGTACATCCTGATTTCCCATAACGTCTCGGTGGTGCGGCACATGGCCGACCGGGTCGCGGTGATGTACCTGGGGCAGATTGTGGAGCTGGGGTCCGCCGCCGAGGTGCTGGAGCGACCGCGTCACCCCTATACGCAATTGCTGTTGGAGGCGGTGCCACGTCTGGGCGTCGCGGTGGACGAGGCGCAGGTTTCGGCGCCGACCGAACTGCCGGGCAACAGGACCTTGCCGACCGGGTGTTTCTTCCGTGATCGCTGCCCGAAGGCGACATCGGGTTGCGAGCAGCCACAGGCACTGTTGCCGGCCAGGGGTGCGGGGGATTGGGTGAGGTGTCATCTGGAGTCGCGATGATGGGTGGGTGTTGGGATCAAGGGCCTCGGCCTAACGGCCTCGTGTTTCGCCTTCGGCGAGTTACTTGATAAAGCCCCGCTCTTGGTTTAAGGAGCAGCCAAGGGCTTGTGCTCCTGGTTGGGTTCCTCCTTCGTCGGAATACCCTCACTCCGGTCTCGCTCCGTGGGCCCGCGCCGAACGGACATCCATGTCCTGACGGCGCTCTCGCCGCATCCATGCGGCTCGGCCCACTGCGCGAAACCTGCGTT
>NZ_DASVUM010000178.1:0-7594 GCF_036387035.1 Pseudomonas sp.
CGCACGCCGTCCTGCTCTTCCAGCGCCAGGCGCCATAGCGCGCGGGCGAGGCTGCAGGCTTCGATGCCGCCGTATTTGCCGGGAATCAGCTTGGCCAGGGGCGCGGCCAGTTGTTCCACAAGCCGCTGATCCTGCCGCTCGCCAATCAACAGCGACGGCTGAGCGATGGTCAGCTGCGGCCAGCCTTGCAGCTTCAGCGCTTGTTCCATCTCGCCTTTCACGCGGCTGTAAAAGATGCTCGATTGCGGGTCGGCATTCACGGCGCTGATCACTAGCAGATGACGCGCGCCCAACTCGCGCGCACGTTTGCCGAAGGCCACGACCATGTCCAGATCCACGGCCCGGAACGCTTCCTGCGAACCGGCCTGTTTGATGGTCGTGCCCAGGCAGCAGAAAGCGATGTCGACGGGGCCTTCCAATGAGGGCAGCAGGCTTTGAAGATCGCCGACCGGATTTTCCAGGCGTGGGTGTTCAGCCAGGGCGCGACGGCTGGGGGCGAGGACGCGGGTGACAGTGGGTTCGTTAAGCAGGCGGTCGAGCAGGTGCTCGCCAGTCAATCCGGTAGCTCCGGCGAGCAAAATGTGCTGAGGCGTCAAGTACATGATCTTTCTCCCTTGATACGCCACAAGCATAGGCGCTGTACCGGAACAGACTACAAGCGAAGCGGGAGGGTTTCACAAAAACACATGAAATGTTCATGCGCGTCGGCATTTGGGCCTGACCCGATCCGTAGGAGCCGGCTTGCTGGCGAACCCGATGGGGCACTGACCCTTGCAGCGCCGGAACAAATGCGTTCGCCAGCAAGCCGGCGCCCACAGCTTTTTACATCACCTGGGTGCACTCAGCGTCGGACGGTATTGAGCGCGCGCTCCGCCTGACTTTTGCGCAACTGCCGCCAATGCGCGACGACCCCTTTCGGCGCCCACATCTGCGGTTCGGAAGCTTCAAAGCTCTCGTCCGTCTCGCGCTGGGCAACAATATCCCGAGCTTCGTTGAACGCTTGCACCAGATCGTCGGTTTCAACCAGCGCTTTGCCGAACAGCGCCTCGCCGAAGTAGGTGAAATCGGCTTCTTCAGAGCAGCCGAACGACACCCGATCCTCTCGCGAGGCAGTGATCACCATCGTCCGCTCGTCCTTGATCGCCGGAATGAAACCGCCTGAATAGCAGGCGGAAATCACCACCACCTTGTCGCGATTTTTCAGCGGCGCCAGTATGCCGGCCATCTCGTTGGCGGGCAGGTCCGACAGCTCCAGGCGCGGTTGATCCAATACCAATTCGTGTTCATGGGTGCCGTGGCTGGTGAGGTAGATGAAGATCAAGTCTTCCGGCCCGCTGCGCTTGGCCAGGGTTTGCACGGCGCGGCTGATGGTCTCGCGCGTGGCCAGCGGGCGGTCGGCCATGTGATCGCGATGGTTGACCAGCGTGATCTGCCCGAACGCACCGAAGCGCGTCGCGAGCAATTTGTTGACGTAATCGGCTTCGCGCAAAAAGACGCTCTGTTTGCCATCGCCACCCACAACAAGGCTGTAGAGCTCAATGGCGGGCGTTGAAGCGGGCACGGCGGACAGCGCTTTCTCGACGAGCGCGCCTTGGGCCAGCAAGCCGGTTTCCAGCGGATCGGGCAACAGCTTGCCGGCGGCATCGCGCACGCGCTGACCGTTTGACCAGGTGCCGCTCTGGACTTGCCCGTCTGCCGTGGTCAGCACGCCGCTGCCTTGATAGTTGTCGTTGTCGAACTGTCCGACGTACACGCTGCCGTCCGGGAGCTTCAAGCTGCCGGAGCCGGAAAAGCGCCAGTTTTTAAAATCCCCCTGATAGCGGGTGCCGTCAGTGCCGATCAATTCGCCCTTGCCGGTGAACGCGCCATCCTTGAACTGCCCCGACCAGACATCGCCGTCGGCATTCTCGTAGCGGCCGCGACCGTTGAGCTGATTGTTGTGAAAGCCGCCGACGTATTGATCGCCGTCAGCGCTGTTGAAATTGCCGGTGCCCTCAAGCTGGCCGTCGACGAACTTGCCGCTGAACTGGTTGCCGGCCGAATCGTTGCGCTGCCCTTCGCCGTTGGGTTTGCCGTGGGCGAACTGGCCCTGATACTCGCTGCCGTCGTCCAGCTCCAGATGCCCGGCGCCGTCATACAGGTCGGCCTTGAACTCGCCGCGATAGCTCATGCCGTGCTCTTTGAGCGTGCCTTCACCCTCACGCCGCCCCAGCTTGTAGCCGCCGTCATAGGTACCCGCGCTGGTGGTGAGCGAGCCCTGACCGTGGAAGAGCCCGTCCTGAAAACCGCCGCGGTACACGTCGCCATTGCTGGCGTGCCATTCACCCTGGCCGTTCCACTGACCGTTCTTGAATTCCCCGGCATACCAGCTGCCATTGGGGTAATCGATCCGGCCCTTGCCTTGCAGCACGCCATTGATGACGTCGCCGCGATAGCGCCCGCCGTCGGGCAGGCGGGCATCAGGCGGCAACAGCGATTCGCCGTCGCCGCAAGCGGTAAGAAGGAGGGTCAGGGCCAAAGGAGCAAACGCGCGCATGGTAAATCCCGAAAATAAGTTGTTTCGGCGTGATCAGATCGCGTACGTGTATCGAGTCGCTCACACAGCCGCCGCGAGTATGCCGCAGCGAGGAACGCTCATGAAACAGTCTGTTACGACTGTTTCATGTTTTGGAGGGCGTAAAAGGGGCGCTGCGGGGTTAGACGAAGCAGAGCGAAAGCGGTTCAGCCACGAACGCAGGCTTGTCCAGGCCTTCGATTTCAAGCGTCGCGGTGGCTTTGAGCAGCCATTGGCCGGGTTTCTTTTCGGTGGCCTCGGCCAGCGTGACTTTTAGACGAACGCGCGAATCGACCTTCACCGGCTGGATGAACCGCACACTGTCCAGGCCATAGTTGATTGCCATCTGCATGCCTTCGGGCACAACCATGAGGGATTCCATCAGTTTGGGAATCAATGACAGCGACAGAAACCCGTGGGCGATGGTCGAACCGAATGGCGTCTGCGCCGCTTTGACCGGGTCGACGTGGATAAACTGAAAGTCGCCGGTGGCCTCGGCGAACAGATTGATGCGCGCCTGATCGATGGTCAGCCAGTCGGAGCATCCCAGATCCTTGCCTTCATAGTGCTTGAGTTCTGCAGCGGGTACGTAAGGCATCACGGCTCTCCTGACTGAGGGTTGTTTTCGCGGGCGATGTTCCGGGCACGACGGGGCAGGCGCTGTTATTGCCTGGTACTGAAGATCAGCACGCCGCACCGCGTAGGTCAACGTGCCCTCAACTGGCGAATACCACCCCATAGGCAGCGCGGGTGGCGTGCCTATAATGTCGCCGCGAACCTGCTGGAGTTTTTTATGTTGCTAAGAGGCCTGACCTGGCTTGTGCTGTTCCAACTGATCGGAACCGCCCTCAACCACTTGTTTCTGTCGATACTGCCTGGCCCGATCATCGGGCTGGTGCTGCTGATGATCTACCTGATGACCCGGGGCGAAGTCAGCGAACCCATCAGCCTGGCGGCCAGCAGTCTGCTGCGTTACCTGCCGCTGCTGCTGGTACCGCCCGCTGTCGGCGTGATGGTGTATGCCGACCAGATCGCCGAGGACTTCTGGGCGATTGTCGGTTCGCTGGTCATTTCATTGATGGTCTCGCTCACCTTCGCCGGCTGGTTGATGCAAAAACTCATCGACCGCCAGACCCGTCGCAGGGAGCCATCATGAGCCTGGATTGGCATGGCGCCTGGTTGTCGGTCATCCATCATCCGCTGTTCGGGATCGCCATCACGCTGGGCGCTTATCAGGTGGTGCTGGCGGGCTACGAAAAAACCCGCTGGGTGTTTCTGCAGCCGGTGCTCATCTCGATGCTGGTGGTGATCGGCGTATTGGTCGGCTGTGGGCTGTCTTACGTTGAGTACCGCAAAAGCACCGAGATCCTCAGCATTCTGCTGGGCCCGGCAACGGTGGCGCTGGCCGTGCCGCTTTATCTGAATCTGCGGCGGATCCGGCAGCTGTTCTGGCCGGTATTGACTACGCTGGTGTTGGGTGGCGTGCTGGCCACTGGGCTGTGCGTCGGCCTGGGTTGGGTGCTGGGCGCCGACCACATGATTCTGATGACGATGGCGCCCAAGTCCGTCACTTCGCCGATCGCCATGCTGGTCGCCGAACAAATTGGCGGCGTGGCGGCGCTCGCCGCTGTGTTTGTGTTGATAACCGGTGTGATCGGCGGCATATTCGGCCCCGGCCTGCTGACCCTGGCGCGGGTGCACAGCCCGGAAGCTCGAGGCATGGCCCTTGGGCTGACGGCACACGCGGTGGGCACGTCGGCGGCTCTGCAGGAAAGTGAGGAATGCGGCGCCTTCGCGGCGCTGGCGATGAGTTTGATGGGTGTCGCCACGGCCTTGTTCCTGCCGTTGGCGGTGTCTCTGGTTGCTTGAGGATGGGTTTATGTCGTTGCCGCTGTTTCCACTGAACGCCGTGCTGTTCCCGGGGTGCGTGCTTGATCTGCAACTCTTCGAGGCGCGCTACCTCGACATGATTGGCCGTTGCATGAAGCAGGGCGAAGGCTTTGGCGTGGTCTGCATCACTGAAGGCA
Source organism: Pseudomonas sp. (assembly GCF_036387035.1). Lineage (GTDB taxonomy): Bacteria > Pseudomonadota > Gammaproteobacteria > Pseudomonadales > Pseudomonadaceae > Aquipseudomonas. The sequence continues at coordinate 4,582 of NZ_DASVUM010000178.1, forward strand.
GTGAGACGGGCGACGTGCCGGACGGTTTCTCGATGATTGGCTGCGAAGCGCGGGTGACCGACTTCCAGAAACAAGACAACGGCCTGCTTGGCATCCGGGTAGTGGGCGCTCGACGCTTTCGGGTGAAGGACTACAGCACCCAGCGCGACAACCTGTTGATCGGCGAGGTCGAGTGGCTCGACGATCCTCAGGAGCAACCGCTGCAAGAGGAAGACGACGATCTGGTGGCCTTGTTGGCCGCATTGGCCGAACACCCCATGGTGGCCGCGTTGAACATGGGGCTCACCGCCAGCGGCCAGCACTCATTGGCTAATCAACTGGCGTATCTGCTGCCGTTTGCCGAAGAAGACAAGATCGAGCTGCTGGAGATCGAAGATGCTGAAGAGCGCCTCGATGCGATTCAGGACCTGCTCGACGAGATGCAAGGCGACATGCAGGCCTGACGGGCCTGCGTACTGTCGTCTCGGTCCCGCGCGGCGTCGGCTTCATAAGGCAAGTCGCGTTTGCGCCGTCTCAGTACTGATAACGGATCAGACCGTGCGGGAACGAGTGCAGTCCGAACCCGCCGAACAGCGCAACCATCGCCGGCAGCACCAGCCACCACACTTTGATTGGCAGCGCCTCCAGCGGCTTCTTGTTCTGTACGAACGCAAGGCTTGCGGCACAGGTAAAAAACGCCAGCAGCATGCCGGCTGTGACATCCGTGGGCCAATGCACGCCCAGATACACCCGCGACATCGCAATCGCCAGCGCCGGAATGCCGCCCAGCAGCAGCCAGGTCAGTCGCAATCTCACCGGCTGCCCGCGACCGGCCAGCACCGCCAGCGTCATGAACAGTGCAAAAGAGGCCGAGGCATGTCCGCTCGGCATGCTGTAAGTCCCCAATGCTTCCGTCAGTACGTCGGGTCGGGCGCGGGCGAAGGTGTACTTCATGCTCTGATTGATCAGCGCCGCGCCGAGGGTGGTGCCGATTACGAAAATCGCATGACGCCATTGCCGCGTAACCACCAGCAGAATCGTGAGCAGAGCGGCCGCGCAGAATTGAGTGCGGAAGTCTCCGAGGCCGGTCACCATCACCACGAAGTTCTCGGCCGCAGCGCTTCGGCTGGCCTGCACCACGGTCATGATGCCCTGATCGAAATCGGCCAGATACGGCCAGCCCAGAAACACACTGACCAGCAGAATAAAGGCCGTCAGGGCAATCACTTTGGTCGCGTAGGGCTTCTGCCGCAGGCTGCTCTGCACGCTGATGCCCAGCAGAATTGCCAGGCCGCCACCCACCACGGCGGCCTGGGGCCAGAAGTTTTCCGGCAGCGGCAGACGGATCGCGGCGCCCGTTGCCCAGCCCGGCAGAATGTAGGCCACCGACCAACCGGCTGCCGCAATCAGGCTGACACCGGCGAAGCGCACGAACGGCATGTCGCACATTCCGGCAACCATCGGCAGCATGGGGCGCAGCGGGCCGATGAAGCGGCCGACGAGCAGGCTGGCGATGCCATAGCGCTGAAAATACGTCTCGGCGCCGCCGATCAATTCCGGGTGATTACGCAGCCCCGGCAATTGCCGAATGTTCTGATGGAAGCGCCGACCCAGAAAGTACGACACCAGATCGCCCAATATGCCACCCAGAAAACCCAGCAGCAGGGCTTCGCCCAAGGGCAGCACGCCGCTGCCGGCCAGCGCGGCGATGGCGAACAGCACGACGGTGCCGGGCACGACGATGCCGGCGATGGCCAGGCACTCGATGAAGGCGACGATGAAAATCGCCGCACCCAGCCACGAGGGATTTGCGCCCAGCCAGGAGGTGATGCTGTCGAGCCAAGCGCCCATGGGTTTAGTTTCCTTGCTCGATGAAAATGTAGTCGCGCCCTTCGACTTGCCCGCGTCTGACCGGGTTCCGTGTGCAGAAGCGGGCGTAGGCGGCGTCGACGTATCGGTACATCAGGTGCTCGTCGCGTCCCAGGGGGATGCCGAGCCGGGTCGTCTGAATAATGCGCGCCGGTCGCTGACCCACGTCCTCGACAAAAAGGCGCTCCTCATCGAAGCGCTTGGCGTCCCACATCGGCACCTTCAGCCCCAGCGCTTTGCACAGCAGCGTCTGCCCGGCACACAGCCGCTCGGGCGTGCGCACATTGCCACTGGCATCGGGGTTATTGAGCAACATCCGGGCGAGGGCGTTTTCATCGGAAACCGCATCGACCCACGGGTAGGCCGATTTGATCAGCACGGAATTGCCCGGGCCTTCCGCGCTAAAATTCAACGAGTCGGCACCGCGGGCGTAATACATATAAATGTGCCCGCCTTCCAGAAACAAAGCCTTACGCTTTTCCGTGTAGCCGAGGGACGCATGACTGCCCTTTTCGGACACGTAATACGCTTCCGTCTCAATAATCCGCGCCGACAACCACAACTCGCCGACCTTGTGCCGGATCACCTTGCCAAGCAAGTCCCGGGCGAGCGTCTGCGCGTCGCGATGAAAAAAAGAATCCGGCAGGGCGCGTGGCGATTGATCGGGCATAAACAAGCGCAGTCAGAGAATGGACCGCGATCATAACAACATCGGCCTTAATTGGAGCTGAATGGGCATCTCCCCGCACGGAGACAGACCAAAAACCCCAGCGCCCACACCGACGCCTTCCCGGCTAAAGCCGGTCCCACTAAAAGCATCGCATCCCGCCAGTGGGACCGGCTGCGACCCCTGTAGGACCGGCTTCAGACGGGAAGCCCTTGATCTGCTTCTGATCTGCTTCTGATCTGCTTCTGATCTGCTTCTGATCTGCTTCTGATCTGCTTCTGATCTGCTTCTGATCTGCTTTTGATCTTCATACGCAAAAGGCCCAATCACCGCCAATCGCGACTTGGGTGCAGGCTGAACGCAGGTTTCGCGCAGTGGGCCGAGCCGCATGGATGCGGCGAGAGCGCCGTCAGGACATGGATGTCCGTTCGGCGCGGGCCCACGGAGCGAGACCGGAGTGAGGGTATTCCGACGAAGGAGGAACCCAACCAGGAGCAC
>NZ_DASVUM010000179.1:0-45696 GCF_036387035.1 Pseudomonas sp.
AGCACCGAGAAAACGAGTGACGCGCATGAAAACTCCTCGAGCGGTGAGCAGACGGGCCGGGCTGAAAACGGGTGGCGAAAAAGCACCGGGATGTTTTCAGGGCCTTGATCTGCGAAACCGGCAAAGCCTATCACATAAGGCTGGCGAGGCCGACGCCCGCTGATGTAAGACACGTCGTAAATTACTGACGCCCCCTACCCCCGCGGATGATGCTTTGCATGCATTTCCTGCAACCGCGCGCAGAGGGGGACGTGGGTACAGACTATCAAGACTCGTTTAGCGCGGGCGAAGGCGTCACAGCGACATCCGTGGCCCTTGAAGCCCTCGTCGGCGCCCTCTCCCTTCTAGGTAAACTGGATCTCACCGTCCGGGGCATAAACACCGATCACTCTCATTTTCATAAACTCCTTCGCGCCAGCGCGGTCACTCACCCGGGCACATCGCTGTTCATCGTCCGCATTTTCGACGTCGGTTATCTTTAGATAGTTATTGCTTTTCGAAGATCTTATGTACACGAACTGTGGCGTCGCACTTTCTATATAGGCGTGAAAAGCACTGTCCTTATTTTTTGTCCTCAGAAGACAGCCGTTGGCATCCACACCAATCCGCCAGGCCTCCGAACTTCTTTCAAGCCACGGGCTCAGCAGTTTCGGGCCCGAATCTAAATAAGGATCGCTATTACCAACTGACGTTAGCTCACGAACATCCGGATCGTAATTACCCCAGTCCGTGCTGGGTGGAATTAGTCTAGGTGCAAAGGTGAAGGGCTCGGGCAACAAGCTACTACTCTCTTGATTTAAAGTAGACTCGTCAAGAAACCCCCAATGGAATAAAACATACACCTTCGGACGGACATAGCGGAACTCAACCACGATAGATCTAACTTCCAGAGTGCTGGCGTATAAGTAGTCTTGTAGCTCAGACTTCAGTTTTCCGTCTTCTCCTTTTACAATCCTGGAGAATCCCAATTTAGTGCCGTCCTCTAATTCCAGGGTTGCCAGAAATGAGCCGCCCATCAAGTCGGTAGCCATCTTATTCTTCCTTAAACGTGAACACAGAGTGGTGAATTCAAATATAGCCGCTTTTCAACCATTCTATTTCACACTCAAAGATCAATTCGAAGTCAAGCCTCTAACTATTCGCTATTAACTCACCCACTCCAAGCAAGAGGTACGAAGTACTCCTACCCTCGCGGATGATGCTTTGCATGCATTTCCTGCAACCGCGCCCGTGCGACATGGGTGTAGATTTGCGTGGTCGACAAGTCACTGTGGCCCAGGAGCATCTGCACCACGCGCAAGTCGGCGCCATGGTTAAGCAGGTGAGTCGCGAAAGCGTGACGCAAGGTGTGTGGCGACAGGGATTTGCCAATGCCCGCAACTTTGGCCTGATGCTTGATGCGGTGCCAGAAGGTCTGGCGGGTCATCTGCTCACCACGCTGACTGGGGAACAGTACGTCGCTGGGCCGACCGTTGAGCAGTTCATGCCGCGCGTCACGCATGTAACGTTCCACCCAGACGATGGCTTCCTCCCCCATCGGCACCAGTCGCTCTTTGCTGCCCTTGCCCATGATGCGCAACACGCCTTGGCGCAAGTTGACCTGCTCCAGCGTCAAGCTGATCAGCTCAGTTACCCTCAAGCCACAGGCGTAGAGCACTTCCAGCATGGCCCGGTCGCGCTGGCCGATGGCGTCACTCAGGTCGGGTGCAGCCAGCAGCGCTTCGACATCGGCTTCGGACAAGGACTTGGGCAGTGGCTTACCCAACTGCGGCATGTCGACCTGCAATGTGGGGTCGACCGCAATCAGCTTCTCTCGTAGCAAATAGCGGTAGAAGCCCCGCACGCCGGAGAGCAGTCGTGCCGTCGAGCGAGGCTTGTAGCCATTGTCGACCCGCCACCCGAGGTGATCGAGGATCGCTTCCCGGCTGACGCTTAACAGGTCCACGCCTTTTTCCTGCAACCAGCCGTTGAACAGCGCAAGGTCACTGCGGTAGGCATCGCGCGTGTTGTCGGACAGACCTTTCTCCAGCCACAGGGCGTCCAGAAAGCGGTCGATCATGGGATGGTCAATGGCGGGCATGGGTTCTGACTTGAATGGTGGGAAGCGAGGGCGAGTTTTTCATATCTGCCGGGGCGGGACAAAACCCAATGCCAGAATGCAAAAAAGCAGCCCGTAGGCTGCTTTTTCATTCGCATGGGAAGACTGGGATTAAACCAGTTTTTCCTTGATGCGAGCTGCTTTACCGGACAGGTCACGCAGGTAGTACAGCTTGGCCTTGCGAACGTCGCCGCGACGTTTCACAGCCATGCTGTCGATTTGCGGGCTGTAGGTCTGGAAAGTACGTTCAACGCCAACGCCGTTGGAGATTTTACGAACAGTGAAAGCACTGTTCACACCACGGTTACGCTTGGCGATAACAACGCCTTCGAACGCCTGCAGACGAGCGCGGTCGCCTTCCTTCACTTTCACCTGAACGACAATGGTGTCGCCCGGGGCAAAGGGAGGGATCTCTTTGGTCATCTGCTCTGCTTCGAGTGCAAGGATGATTTTGTTAGTCATGCTGTGCTCCTAAGGTAAACCGGTTGGATTTACCATCGATACGTTAACTATCGTCCCGCTCGCGGAGGTATTCCGCCAGCAGCTTCTTCTCTTCTCCAGAAAGCGAGCGGCTTTCCAGAAGATCGGCGCGTCGTTCATAGGTCCGCCCAAGGGACTGCTGTAAACGCCAACGCCGGATGTGTGCGTGATTGCCACTAAGCAATACGTCGGGAACACGCTGATCCGCATACACCTCCGGTCGGGTGTAGTGCGGGCAATCCAGCAGACCATCCGTGAAGGAATCTTCCTCCGCGGAATCTACATGCCCTAAAGCTCCAGGCAGCAGTCGCGTAACCGCATCTATCAGGACCATGGCCGGCAGCTCACCGCCAGATAACACATAGTCGCCAATCGACCACTCTTCATCGACATGAGCTTCAATGAAACGCTCGTCGACGCCTTCATAACGACCGGCAATCAGGATAAGTGCTTCTTCCTGCGCCAGTTCGCGTACCGCAGACTGATTCAGCTTGCGGCCTTGTGGCGACAGGTAAATTACCTTCGCCGCATCCCCCGCCGCCTGCCTGGCCTGAACCAGAGCATCTTCGAGGGGCTTGATCTTCATCACCATGCCAGGGCCACCGCCAAACGGGCGATCGTCCACAGTGTGATGTCGATCAGTGGTGTAATCCCGCGGATTCCAACAGGTGAGCTGCAACAGCTCCTGTTTCACCGCACGGCTGGTAATGCCGTATTCGCTGATGGCGGAAAACATCTCGGGAAACAGCGTGATGACTTCTATGCGCAGGCTGGCCATTGCTTAGAAATCCGCGTCCCATTCCACCTTCATCTCGCCTGCAACCAGATCAACTGCCAACACGCATTGCTCCGTATAGGGCAAAAGGCGTTCGCGATCGTCCAGACTGCCTGCGCAGGGTTTGACCACCATTACATCATTGGCGCCGGTTTCCAGAAGATGATCGACCTTCCCGAGCAGCTGCCCAAGACCGTCAATGACCTTCAGACCTTCAAGCTGGTACCAGTAGTACTCGCCGTCGGTCAATTCAGGGAACAGGTTGCGTGGCACGCAGATCTCATAACCGGCGAGAAGACGTGCTTCTTCGCGATCATCAAGACCCTTGAGCTTTGCGACCAGGAACTTGTCGTTCCCGCGTCCACTGACCAGCTCGACCTGTTTCACATTGCCTTCGCGCTTGAGCGTCCAGGTTTTGTACTGCAACAGGTTTTCGGTTGGATCAGTAAAGGAATACACCTTCACTTCGCCGCGAACGCCGTGTACCGAGTAAATCTTGCCTATGACGATGAGATCGTCGGCAGAATCTGGCGTCGCGTTCATATTGCTCAGGCCGCAGCCTTTGCAGATTCCTTCAACAGCGAAGCAACACGCTCAGAAGGTTGTGCACCAACGCTCAGCCAGTAGGACAGACGCTCTTGGTTCACGGACAGACGGATTTCCTGACCACGGGCAACCGGGTTGAAGAAACCGATTTGTTCCTTGTGCGAACCGTCGCGTGGGTTACGGCTGTCGGTCACAGTCAGGTGGTAGAACGGGCGCTTTTTGGAGCCGCCAAGGGCAAGACGGATTGTTAGCATTGAACAATTTTCCTGTAGTCGGTGCTGCAAATCTAAGATGCACAGCGGGCATGGGTGCCCGAAAGGCCGCATATTCTAAGGAATATCCGGATTTTTGCAAATGACTTTTTCCGGCATACGCCGTCAGGCCATCAAGATCTGCGGTGGAGCCGTCAGGGATGACGGCGGTGAGCGCCTGCGTGAGCAGGCCATCGGGACGGTTGCCCCAAAGAAGGACGCGCGGGAAATAACGCCCGCGCGCTGCAATTTACATTTTGGGCATACCGCCGCCGGGCAACATTCCGCCCATGCCGCGCATCATTTTGGCCATGCCGCCCTTGGTCGAAAACTTCTTCATCATCTTTTGCATCTGTTTGTGCTGCTTGATCAGACGACCGATGTCCTGCACCTGGGTACCGGAACCCATGGCGATACGGCGCTTGCGTGAACCGCTGATCAACTCAGGGTCGCGACGCTCGGCCGGGGTCATGGAATTGATGATGGCTTCCATTTGCTTGAACTGCTTTTCCGCGGCACTTTGCGCGTTACCCATCTGCGACAGGTTAACGCCGCCGATGCTTGGCAGCTTGTCCATGAGCCCGCCCAGGCCGCCCATGTTCTTCATCTGCTGGAGCTGATCACGGAAGTCTTCGAGGTCGAAGCCCTTGCCCTTCTTCAGCTTCTTGGCCAGTTTGTCGGCCTTGTCCTTGTCGAGGGTCTGTTCGGCCTGCTCGATGAGGCTGAGCACGTCGCCCATGCCGAGGATACGTGACGCGATACGGTCGGGGTGGAACGGCTCCAGCGCCTCGCTCTTCTCGCCCATACCGATGAACTTGATCGGCTTGCCGGTGATGGCGCGCACCGACAGCGCAGCACCGCCCCGGGCGTCACCATCGACCTTGGTCAGGATCACGCCGGTCAACGGCAGCGCATCACCGAACGCTTTCGCGGTGTTGGCCGCATCCTGACCGGTCATGGCGTCGACGACGAACAGCGTCTCGGCCGGCTTGGTGGCCGCGTGCAGCGCCTGGATCTCGCCCATCATCTCGGCGTCGATGTGCAGACGACCGGCGGTGTCGAGGATCACGACATCAATGAACTTCAGCCGGGCTTCTTTAATGGCCGCTTCGGCGATGTCCACCGGCTTCTGGCTGATGTCGGACGGGAAGAACGTCACGCCGATGTCGCCGGCCAGGGTTTCCAGCTGCTTGATCGCGGCAGGGCGATAGACGTCCGCCGACACCAGCATCACGGTTTTCCTTTTACGTTCTTTCAGGAATCTGGCGAGTTTGCCCGCCGTGGTGGTCTTGCCCGCACCCTGCAGGCCAGCCATCAGGATGACCGCCGGCGGCGTGACGTTGAGGGTCAGCTCTTCGTTGGCGACCCCCATCATCTCCTCGAGCTCGGCCTGGACGATCTTCACGAACGCCTGGCCCGGCGTCAGGCTGCGCGACACCTCGGTGCCGACGGCGCGCTCCTTGATGCGATTGACGAAGTCTTTGACAACCGGCAAGGCGACGTCGGCTTCAAGCAGCGCCATACGCACTTCACGCAGTGTGTCCTTGATGTTGTCCTCGGTCAGCTTGGCTTTGCCAGTGACCTGGCGCAGCGTCTGCGAGAGACGATCTGTCAGATTTTCAAACATGCGTGATCCTTTGGGTTCGCGCTGAACCCCGATTGATGCGGCCCGGCCCGAAACGGCCTTTCAGTCGGCTCCCGAAGTCGCGACGCCTGCTCTTTATAGGGACGCCCCTGAAAAAGGACGTTACAAAGGCGGCTGAAACAGCGATCGGTGAGCCTGTGGCTTGAGCAGGTCGCGGATTATAGCGAAGACTCCGGCGCACGGACACCACGGCGTCTGCTTATGTAGTCTTTCGTGAAATGCCGGTTTTATGCCAAACTCACCGGCTTTCGGGCATGCCCAACAGGATCTATGTTCCCCTTGTCACCGAGTTTGCTCTTCAGCCTCGCCGCCGCCGTTTTTTACGCCGCTGCGACCGTCTACCAGGGTGCGCGTCTGCGTCAGGGCCGAAAGGCTGACAAATGGCTGCTGTGCCTGATCGGCACCCTTGCCGTCGCTTGCCAGGCCAGCGCGCTTTTTGGCCAGCTGGTGCGCCCTATCGGCCTGGGTCTGGACTTTTTCAGTGCCGCCAGCCTGATCGCCGTCGCGGTGATTATCGTGACCATGCTCGCGTGTATTCGCCTTCCGGTCGAAATCCTGCTCATTCTGTTGTTCCCGCTGGGTCTGCTGACGACCCTGATGGCGCAGTTCGCACCGTCCGGTACGTTGCAACCGATCATCGAAGAACACGGCATTATCAGCCATATCCTGCTGTCGATCCTCGCCTACGGGATGTTCACTATCGCGGTGTTCCAGTCTTTGCTGCTATTGCTGCAAGACCGCCAGCTGAAGAACAAACACCCCCTTGGCCTGATAAAGAGCTTCCCGCCGCTGCAAACCATGGAAAGCCTGCTCTTCGGCTTCCTCTGGGCGGGCTGGGTGCTGCTGTCTCTGTCGCTGATTTCCGGCTGGCTGTTCGTCGAGAACCTGTTCGCCCAGCATCTGGTTCACAAGACCCTGTTGTCGATTCTGGCGTGGGTCGTCTTCAGTGTGCTGTTGTGGGGGCGCCACCATCTGGGCTGGCGCGGGCACAAGGCGATCCGCTGGACGCTGGGCGGATTTCTGCTCTTGATGCTGGCCTACTTCGGCAGCAAGCTCGTTCGTGAATACATCCTGCACATCTGACGGGCGCTGATCATGGATAACCTGCCGGTCGGCACGATGCTCACGCTACTTGCCCTGCTCACCTTGTGGTCCGGGCTGTTCAGTGCGGTCGAGGCTGCGCACCATAATCTTCGGGCGAAGCCGGTCGATCGCCGCTCAAACGAGCCCGTGAAACCGGCCCTGGCATTCAACCTCAACAGCCTCATTCTCGGCAACACGCTGCTCAGGGTACTGATCACTGTCCTCGCCTTCTTGCTCGCCATTAAACAGGGCTACTTCCACGGTGCGCTGATTGCCTGGTTGGGTGTCGCCAGTGTGCTGGTGGTCGTGACCGAGTTCATCCCGCGAAAACTGGCGGCGCGTCGCCCCGAGGCCATTCTGCTGCTGGGCAACAGCGTGCTGCGCATCCCGGTTCGCCTGTTGCAGCCGCTGACCTGGATTTACAAGAACATCGCCAAAACGCTGCTGCGCCCTTTTCTGTCGAAGCGTCGTCCGGACAGCACCGATGACGAAGACGACATGCGTGCGACTGTCTACCAGGACAACGAAAGCCACTTTGGCCGTGCCCATGTGATCTCGGGGATTCACGCGCTGGACCGCATGACCGTGAACGACATCCTGGTACCGCGCAGCGAAGTTGATGGCATCAACCTCGACGACACCATCGAGGAGATCGCCGACAAGCTGATCATCTCCCGCCACACCCGTCTGCCGGTCTACCACAACGACATCAATCAGGTCGAAGGTGTGCTCAACACGCGCATGATCAGCCACCTGCTGCCGCGCAACGAGCTGACCAAGGAGGCATTGCGGGCGGCGTGTTACGAACCCTACTTCGTGCCGGAAAGCACGCCGCTGCAGATGCAGTTGCTCAACTTCCATAAGCAGCAGCGGCGCATGGGCGTGGTCGTCGATGAGTACGGCGAGGTGCTGGGCATCGTTAGCCTGGAGGATATTCTCGAAGAGATCGTCGGTGAGTTTGAAAGCGAGCAAGCGCTCGATAACCCGCACATTCAGCCGCAGCCCGACGGGCGCCTGGTGATCGATGGCGCAGCGTCGATTCGCGACCTGAACAAAAGCCTGGGCTGGCACCTTCCTTCCGACGGCCCTAAAACGCTCAACGGGCTGATCACCGAAGCGCTGGAAACCATTCCCAGCAGCTCGGTCTGCGTCAAGATCGGGCCTTACCGCCTGGAAATCCTCGAGACCGAAGACAATCGCGTCAGCCGGGTGTTGATGTGGCTGAACAGCCGCACCAAAGACGTGATCTGAAAAGGCACGCGGCGGCCTGAAACACTTGTTTCCGCGCCGATCCCCTTCCTATAATCGAGCCGCTTACCCAGCCCCGCCGATCCGCGTGCTACCCGCACAATGCGCGATCCGGCCAGTCACACAGCCTGACCGCTCACGCGACACCCTGGCCTTCGCTCCCATCCCGAGCACGCCACGTGCCTTTGCCCGCATCCGGGCTAGTCTGTTCAGCGCTGGACCCAAAAAACAATTAACGATTGCCGCAGCGCGCGTACGATTTTTCGTCCTTCGCTGACAGGCAACACGACTGCCAGGGATTTCCGCATGACCACAACTTCTGCCTTTCCAACCAGCGACGAGAGCGAGGCCCGCCCCGCCAACTCTGCGGCCCGCGTCGCCACCGCCAGCTTCATCGGCACGGCCATCGAGTTCTACGATTTCTACGTGTACGCCACCGCCGCCGCACTTGTGATCGGGCCGGTGTTCTTCCCGCAAACGTCCAGCACCGCACAAATGCTGTCGGCGTTTCTGACATTCGGGATCGCCTTTCTCGCACGTCCGCTGGGCTCGGCGCTGTTTGGCCACTTCGGCGACCGGATCGGGCGCAAGTCAACCCTGGTGGCCTCGCTGCTGCTGATGGGCGTCTGCACCACGCTGATTGGCGTGTTGCCGGGCTACGACGCCATCGGGTCATGGGCGCCGATCCTGCTTTGCGTTCTGCGCTTTGGCCAGGGCTTGGGATTGGGCGGCGAATGGGGTGGTGCGGCGCTGCTGGCCACCGAGAACGCGCCCAAAGGCAAGCGTGCATGGTTCGGCATGTTTCCACAGCTGGGCCCATCGATCGGCTTCCTCGCCGCCAACGGGCTGTTTCTGACACTGGCCATGACGCTGGATGACGAACAATTCCGGTCCTGGGGCTGGCGCGTGCCTTTTCTGCTCAGCGCCGTGCTGGTGATCATCGGGTTGTACGTGCGCCTGAAACTTGAGGAAACACCGGTATTTGCCAAAGCCATCGCCCGCCACGAGCGTGTGAAATTGCCGATTGCCGAGCTGTTCGCTCAATATTGGGCGCCGATGCTGCTGGGTGCAGCGTCCATGGTGGTGTGCTATGCACTGTTCTACATCTCCACCGTGTTTTCGTTGAGTTATGGGGTGAAGACGCTGGGCTACAGCCGGGAATCGTTTCTTGCGATGCTGTGTTTCGCCGTGCTGTTCATGGCCTTGGCGACGCCGCTGTCTGCGCTGGCGAGTGACCGGTTCGGGCGCAGGCCGGTGCTGATCATCGGTGGGGTCCTGGCCATTCTTTCCGGGTTTCTGATGGAGCCCTTGCTGACCCACGGCACCACATGGGCGGTGACGCTGTTCCTGTCGATCGAGCTGTTTCTGATGGGTGTGACCTTCGCGCCGATGGGCGCAATGTTGCCGGAGCTGTTTCCAACGCGCGTGCGTTATACCGGCGCATCGGCGGCCTACAACATCGGTGGCATTGTCGGTGCCTCGGTCGCCCCTTTCTTCGCACAGAAGCTGGTGGAAATGGGCGGCTTGAGCTGGGTCGGGGGGTATGTCTCTGCAGCGGCACTGATCAGCGTCATCGCCGTGCTATGCCTGAAAGAAACCCGGCACGCAGACCTGGACACGATTGCCTGACACACCGGGTATTTGGGGTGTAGGAGCGTGGCTTGTACCGCGATCGGCGAGGAACCCGTCGCAGGCCGTATAGCCAGGTGAATCAGGAAGACTGCGGCCACCCATCGACGACGACTGCGTCGCCGATCGCGGGACAAGCCACGCTCCCACATGGGACAGTGCGTAATAGCCAAACAAAAACGGCGCTCCTGAGGGCGCCGTTTTTTATTGAGCGTAAAACTTACAACTGAACTTTCACCGCCATGGAAGCGCGGGTGGCCTTGGAGCGGGCGGCTTCGATCGACTCGTCGCGCGCCAGTGCAACGCCCATGCGGCGCTGACCATTAACCTCAGGCTTGCCGAACAGGCGAAGCGCGGTGTCGGGTTCGCTTAGCGCCTGCTCCAGGTTGGCGAAGGCGGTCTGGGTCGACTGGCCTTCCACCAGAATCACCGCCGAGGCCGATGGGCCGAACTGGCGAATCAGCGGGATCGGCAGACCGAGAATGGCGCGTGCATGCAGCGCGAACTGCGACAGGTCCTGGGAAATCAGCGTGACCAGACCGGTGTCGTGGGGGCGCGGCGAGACTTCGCTGAACCAGACCTGATCACCCTTGATGAACAACTCGACGCCGAACAGACCACGACCGCCCAGCGCCTCGGTCACCGCTCTGGCGACGCGCTCGGACTCGGCCAACGCCACCGGGCTCATGGCCTGGGGCTGCCACGATTCCTGATAGTCGCCCTTCTCCTGACGGTGGCCGACCGGCGCACAGAAGGTCGTGCCGCCGACGTGGCGCACGGTGAGCAAGGTGATTTCGTAATCGAAATCGATGAAGCCTTCGATGATCACCCGGCCTTTGCCAGCACGGCCGCCTTCCTGCGCGTAGTCCCACGCCTTCTGGATGTCTGCATCGGTTTTCAAAAGGCTTTGCCCCTTGCCCGACGAACTCATGACCGGCTTGACCACGCAAGGGAAGCCCAGGTCTTCAACGGCTTTTTTGTAGTCTTCGAAGGTGTCGGCAAAGTGATACGGCGAGGTGGGCAGGTCCAGCTCTTCGGCGGCCAGACGGCGGATGCCCTCGCGGTTCATGGTCAGCTGCGCGGCACGGGCGGTCGGAATGACCGTAAAGCCCTCGGACTCCAGCTCCACCAGCGTGGCGGTAGCGATGGCTTCGATTTCCGGAACGATGTAATGCGGCTTCTCGGATTCGATCACGGCACGCAAGGCGGCGCCGTCGAGCATATTGATGACGTGGCTGCGGTGCGCGACCTGCATCGCCGGAGCATTGGCGTAACGGTCAACGGCGATCACTTCAACGCCCAGGCGTTGCAGCTCGATCACCACTTCCTTGCCAAGCTCGCCGCAACCGCAGAGCAAAACGCGGGTCGCGGTCGGCGACAGTGGAGTTCCGATTTGAGTCATCTCAGGTCCTCGTGGAGCAGGTCGAGGGTCGCTCGCCGTGTGCAAGCAACCGCAGGTAGAAAGGCGCGCAATTTACCACGAAGGCCGGGCAATGAAACGCCGTGGCGCGGGGTTGTTCAACGTTGAGGGCGGTCGCCACTCACTTGAAACATCATCCCGCTGGCCCTCGCCCGCTCATCGCAGGCACTCAACACGGCGCGGCGCTGTTGATTGTCCATGCGGCTCCAGCCGGTGATTTCTGCCAGGGTGCGCTGGCAACCGGTGCAGGTATCGGCTTCGTCCAGTGCGCAAATGCTCACGCAAGGCGAGCGGACCGGCTTTTCATGGATCGGGCCTTCATGGAGTGGAGCGTCGGTGCTGGACATCAATCTTCCTGCGGGGCCAGGTCACGCGCGTAGCGTTGGGCGTTGTGGACGTAGTGCGCGGCGCTGGCGTCGAGCATCTGCTTTTGGGCGTCAGTCAGCTCCCTGACGATTTTGCCCGGCGAGCCCATGACCAGCGAGCCATCAGGAATGACCTTGCCTTCGCCGATCAGCGAGTTGGCGCCGATGATGCAGTGCTTGCCGATTTTGGCGCCATTGAGAATGACCGAGTTGATGCCGATGAGCGTGCTGTCCCCGACGCTGCAACCGTGAAGCATCGCGTTGTGGCCGATGGTCACGTTCCGGCCGATGGTCAGCGGCGAACCCATGTCGGTGTGCATGACCGTGCCGTCCTGCACGTTGCTGTTTTCGCCGATGTCGATCAGCTCGTTGTCGCCCCGCAGCACGGCGCCGAACCAGACGCTGGCGTTGGCCTGCAAGCGCACATGGCCGATAACGGTCGCTGTCGGTGCGATCCAGCTGCTGGCGTGCGCGTCGACGCGGGACTCGCCCAGGCGGTACTTCATGGTGTGTTCCTCATGGCTGGCGCTGGGCCGGGGGTCAGGATTTCAGCGTGTGGATGATCGATCGCTTGGGCGGCTCGTTCAGGTCGATGCCGCTGTCGAACAGCACGTTCATCAGCTCGACGATCATGATCGCGGTCAGGCCCCAAATCTTGTATTCGCCAAAGCGGTAACTCGGCACGTACCAACTGCGCCCTTGATAGTCGATGCGGTGCGTGTGCTCGCGGGCATCCTGGCGAAAGAAGTCCAGCGGCACGCTGAAGACCGCCGCGATCTCGCCGTGATTGGGTGTGTACTCAACGAAATCCGGAATGATACCGACATAGGGCGTCACCTTGATGTCGTGCTTGGAGATCAGCGGACTCAGCGGGCCAACCACTTCCACAAGGCCCGGTGGCAGGCCGATCTCCTCCCGGGCCTCGCGCAGCGCCGTGAAAATGAGGTCCGGGTCTTCGGGGTCGCGTCGCCCGCCAGGGAACGCCACTTCACCGCCGTGGGTCGACAGGCCACTGGCGCGCAGGGTCAGCACCAGTTCGGGCTCGGCGTTGCGGGTGATGGGGAGAAGCACGGCGGCCTCGGGGAAGCGCGCGTCCGTTTCCAGCGTCACCGGCGTGTGGCTGCTCATACGGTGAAGTAGCTCATCCAGCATGGGAATTCTCGATCGGTTGCCTGCCCGGCATCATGCACCAAAGCGACGACACGCCCAAGTCTTGTAGGACAACCCGCGCGTGGAAGACGCCTCTTGCCGTCCACCCGCGCGACAGCTCAAGATAGCCGCTGCCAAAAGGAACCCGATTCGATCATGAAATTCTGCAGCAACTGCGGCGAACAGGTCATCCAGCGTATTCCCGAGGGCGACAGCCGCCCGCGTTACGTGTGTGAACATTGCGACACCATTCACTACCAGAACCCCAACATTGTGGCCGGCGTCGTGCCGGTGTGGGGCGAGAAAGTGTTGCTGTGTCGTCGAGCCATCGAACCACGGCTGGGCTACTGGACGCTGCCAGCCGGGTTCATGGAGAACGGTGAGAGCGTCGAACAGGCCGCCCGCCGTGAAACCCTTGAAGAAGCCTGCGCGCTGCTGGGGGATTTGCACTTGTATTCGATGATCGACGTTCCGCACATCAGTCAGGTGCATATCTTCTACCGCTCGAACCTGGTCAAACCGGAGTTCGCCGCCGGGATCGAAAGCCTTGAAGTGAAGCTGTTCGACGAAGCCGACATCCCGTGGTCGGAGCTGGCTTTCCAGACCGTCAGACGTACCCTAGAATGCTTTTTCCGCGACCGGCGGCATCAGGATTTCCAGGTGCGGACCGATTGCCTCTCTGTGACACCCCCTCTCAAAACCACTTGACCAAGACGATGACGCGCGATTGTCGCGCACGCTTCAGGGATACCCTTTTCATGCGCTGGTTGCTTGCCGTTTTATGCCTGTCGGTTATACCGCTGTCCCAGGCTGCGTTCACCCAGACCATCGTGCCCAAAGGCAGCGAACAGAAGTTCGTTGGCGGAAAGGTCATCGACACCCAGAACATTGCGGACCGCACCATCGACAAAGTGCTGGTGCTGAAATCAGCGCATCAATTGCAGCTGATCAGCCGTGGCGAGGCGCTGAAGACGTACCGGATTTCTCTGGGCAAAGTGCCCAAAGGCCCCAAACTGGAGGAAGGCGACCAGCGCACCCCGGAGGGTTTCTATTGGCTCGACTGGCGCAAGACCAGCGACGCCTACAACCTGTCGATGCACATTTCCTACCCGAACATCTCCGATGCCGCACGCGCCCGCCGCGAAGGTGTGAAACCCGGCAGCATGATCATGATCCACGGCACGCCCATCAACGATGATTACCCGGAGTGGTATTTCCACACGCTGGACTGGACGAACGGCTGCATCGCCATGCGCAACAGCGATATCCGTGAGGTGTGGGATCTGGTGAAAGACGGCACGATGATCGAAATTCGCCCGTGACGTGATTGCCGGAGCTGGCTTGCTGGCGAACGGGGCGTATCAGTCAATATTTTTGTCAACGATCTACCGCGTTCGCCAGCAACCCGGCTCCTACAGGGGGACAGCGATGCTGACATAGTTGAAAAAGGTCGGCATCGACTGAAACGGACGGCGGCGACAGCTAGATATCCTCCAGCCTCCACACCTCGTACGCCGGTACTTCGTAGGGATGACTGTCCTTCAGCGCAGCAACCGCCTGGCTGATCAACTCGTGCGCCACCACAAGCTCAACCTTCCATTCCTGAACCTGCTCGACCTCGCCGGCCTGCCCGATGAACGGCTGACTGCCGTCCAGCGGGCGGAACTGGCCGTGGCCGAGGACCTGCCATGAGCAGCGATCGTACGCGCCGATTCGCCCCGCACCGGCGGCGAACAACGCGTTTTTGACCTGCTCCACATGGCTCGGCGGCACGAAGAAAGCCAGCTTGTACATCGGCGATCAGTTCACCCAGACGCGCGCATTGCGGAACATACGCATCCACGCGCCATCTTCAGCCCACTCATCCGGACGCCACGAGTTGGTCACGGCGCGGAACACGCGCTCAGGGTGCGGCATCATAATGGTGACGCGACCGTCGAGCGTGGTGAGACCTGCGATACCACGGGGCGAACCGTTCGGGTTGGCTGGATAGGTTTCAGTGACCTTGCCGTGATTGTCGACGAAACGCACGGCAACGGTGCCGGACAGATCGGTTTCAATCAGTGACTCAGGGGTCTTGAACTCCGCGTGACCTTCACCGTGGGCGATGGCGATCGGCATGTGCGAGCCGGCCATGCCTTGCAGGAAGATCGAGGCCGACTTCTGGATCTCGACCATCGCCACGCGCGCTTCGAACTGCTCCGAGCGGTTGCGCACGAAATGCGGCCAGAACTCGCTGCCCGGGATCAGCTCACTGAGGTTGGACATCATCTGGCAACCGTTGCAGACGCCCAGGGCGAAGCTGTCGCTACGGGCGAAGAAGCCCTGGAACGCGTCACGCGCACGGCTGTTGAACAGCGCAGATTTGGCCCAGCCTTCGCCGGCACCCAGCACGTCGCCGTAGGAGAAACCGCCGCACGCCACCAGACCTTTGAAGTCGTTGAGATCGACGCGACCGGCGAGGATGTCGCTCATGTGCACGTCAACCGAGGCGAAACCGGCGCGGTCGAAGGCTGCAGCCATTTCGACCTGGCCGTTGACACCCTGCTCGCGAAGCACCGCCACTTGCGGACGTACGCCCTTCTTGATGTAAGGCGCGGCGATGTCGTCGTTGACGTCATAGCCCAGCTTCACGGTGAGGCCCGGGTTGTCTTCTTCCAGCAGCGCGTCGAATTCCTGATCAGCGCAATCGGCGTTATCACGCAGGCGCTGGATCTGATAGCTCGTCTCGCTCCACTGACGTTGCAGCAGGCGGCGATCACCTTTGAATACAGTCTCGCCGCTCAGGCTGACGATAACGTCGCTGTTGTTGATCGGCTTGCCGATCACGGCAACGCAATCTTCGCCAAGGCCCGCAGCACTGAACTGAGCCAGCACCAGCGGCGTGGCGTCCTGGCGAACCTGAATCACTGCGCCCAGCTCTTCGCTGAACAGAATCGCCGCGACTCTTTCGCGCTTGCCGGTCAAGGTGTCGAGTTCGAGATTCAAGCCACAGTGGCCAGCGAACGCCATTTCCAGCACGGTCGTCATCAAGCCACCGTCGGAACGGTCATGGTAGGCCAGCAGGTGGCCGTCGGCGTTGAGGCCCTGAATGACAGCGAAGAAGGCTTTCAGGTCTTCGGCGTCATCGACGTCCGGTGCCACACTGCCCAGCTTGCCGTGGGTCTGGGCAAGGATCGAGGCGCCCATGCGGTTCTGGCCGCGGCCCAGGTCGATCAGGATCAGGTCGGTCAGGCCCTTGTCCATGCGCAATTGCGGGGTCAAGGTCTTGCGAATGTCGGTCACCGGCGCGAAACCGGTCACGATCAGCGACAGCGGCGAGGTCACGGTTTTCTCGGTGCCCTCGTCGCTCCAGCGGGTCTTCATGGACATCGAGTCCTTGCCCACCGGAATGGTAATGCCCAGCTCGGGGCACAGCTCCATCCCGACCGCTTTGACGGTGTCGTACAGACGGGCGTCTTCGCCCGGGTGGCCGGCAGCGGACATCCAGTTGGCGGACAGCTTGATGTCGGAAATCTTGCCGATGCTGGATGCTGCGATGTTGGTCAGGGTCTCGCCAATCGCCATGCGGCCGGACGCCGGAGCGTCCAGCAATGCCAGCGGCGTGCGCTCGCCCATCGCCATGGCTTCGCCGGTGTACACGTCAAAACTGGTGGCCGTCACGGCGACGTCTGCCACGGGCACTTGCCACGGACCGACCATCTGGTCGCGGTTGACCATACCGGTGATGCTGCGGTCACCAATGGTGATAAGGAAGCTTTTGCTCGCCACAGCCGGGTGATGGAGCACGCGCTGCACACTTTCTTCGATGTCGAGGGCGGCAGGGTCGAAGTCGTCGCCCAGCTCTGTTTCACGCTCGGCCGAACGGTGCATGCGCGGTGCCTTGCCCAGCAACACTTCCAGCGGCATGTCCACAGGGTTGTTGCCGAAGTGGCTGTCGGTGACGGTCAGTTGCGGCTCTTCAGTCGCCTCACCTACCACCGCAAACGGGCAACGCTCACGTTCGCAGATCGCTTTGAAGCGCTCGAAGTCCGGGGCGCTGACGGCCAGAACATAACGTTCCTGAGACTCGTTGCTCCAGATCTCCAACGGCGCCATGCCCGGCTCGTCGTTGGGCACGTTGCGCAGTTCGAAGCGGCCACCGCGGCCACCGTCGTTAACCAGTTCCGGGAAGGCGTTGGACAGACCGCCCGCACCCACGTCATGGATGAACGCGATCGGGTTGGCGTCGCCCAGCTGCCAGCAGCGGTCAATGACCTCCTGGCAACGGCGCTCCATTTCCGGGTTTTCGCGCTGCACCGAAGCGAAGTCCAGGTCGGCCGAACTGGTGCCGGTGGCCATGGAGGAAGCCGCGCCGCCGCCCAGGCCAATCAGCATCGCCGGGCCACCGAGCACGATCAGCTTGGCGCCGACGGTGATTTCGGCTTTCTGCACGTGCTCTTCGCGGATGTTGCCCATGCCGCCAGCGAGCATGATCGGCTTGTGATAGCCGCGCACTTCGTCGCCGTGAGGCGTGCTGATGGACTGCTCAAAGGTGCGGAAATAGCCGGTCAGGGCAGGACGACCGAACTCATTGTTGAACGCCGCGCCACCCAGCGGGCCTTCGATCATGATGTCCAGCGGCGTGACGATGCGCTCGGGCTTGCCGTAAGGTTGCTCCCACGGCTGTTCAAAGCCGGGAATGTTCAGGTTGGACACCGTGAAACCGGTCAGGCCGGCTTTCGGTTTGGCACCACGCCCGGTAGCGCCCTCGTCGCGGATTTCGCCGCCGGAACCGGTGGACGCGCCAGGGAACGGGGCAATCGCCGTCGGGTGGTTGTGGGTCTCAACCTTCATCAGGATGTGCACCGGCTCCTGAACCGCAGCGTATTCGCGGGTTTCAGGGTTCGGGAAGAAACGGCCGGCGACGCTGCCGACGATCACCGAGGCGTTGTCCTTGTAAGCGGACAGCACGCCTTCGTTGTGCATCTGATAGGTGTTCTTGATCATCCCGAACAGGCTTTTTTCCTGGCTCTGACCGTCGATGTCCCAACTGGCGTTGAAAATCTTGTGACGGCAGTGCTCGGAGTTTGCCTGGGCAAACATCATCAGTTCGATGTCGTGGGGATTGCGCTTGAGCCCGATGAACGCCGTGACGAGGTAGTCGATTTCGTCTTCGGCAAGGGCCAGGCCCAATTCAACGTTGGCTTTTTCCAGCGCCGCGCGGCCGCCACCCAGTACGTCGATGGCGGTCAAAGGTTTGGGCTCGGCGTGGCTGAACAGGCTGGCGGCCTCTTCCAGCGCGCCCAGCACGATCTGGGTCATGCGGTCATGCAGGGCGTCGGCGATCAGCTGTGCCTCGGCGTCGCTGAACGCGCCTTCTACATAAAAGGCGATGCCGCGCTCAAGACGCTGGATCTTGGTCAGGCTGCAATTGCGCGCGATGTCGGTGGCCTTGCTCGACCATGGCGAAATGGTGCCGAAGCGCGGGAGGACCAGGAACAGGCGGCCCGCAGGCGCCTGCACCGGTACGCTCGGACCGTATTTCAGCAGGCGGGCAAGGACTTGCTGCTCGTCTTCGGTCAGGACGCCATTGACCTCAGCGAAGTGGGCGAATTCAGCGTACAGGCCACTGACAGACGGAACTTTATCGTTCAGCTGTGCAAGTAATTTCTTGTGGCGGAAGGCGGAAAGGGCGGGAGCACCACGCAGGATCAACATCGTCGGGACAGCCTCGGGAAGGGGGTGTGCTTTGAGGCCGTGCATTCTAGCCTAATCGCTCACCGGAGGCACCCGAAACCACGGCATGGCGTACGCCCGAATGTCGGCTCCGGGCGCTTGCCTGCGCCGAAAGGTAAAAAATCCTCTGCTCTATCAGACGCGACCCGCGCTGTCGAGATATGGCGGTATGGCTCCTTTGCGTATACTGCACCGATGTTTTCCCAATCAGATTTCCGCCCACGCTGTGCCAAGTGGCTCATCGCAACCGGAATCTTCCTGCTGCTCGGCGCGTGTGTGGAGAAACCCAACACGCTGGAACGAGTCAAGGAGGATGGCGTTTTGCGCGTCGTCACCCGCAACAGCCCGGCGACCTATTTTCAGGACCGCAACGGTGAAACCGGTTTCGAATACGAACTGGTGAAGCGCTTTGCCGACGATCTGGGTGTCGAACTCAAAATAGAAGCCGCCGACAACCTCGACGACCTGTTCGACCAGATGAGCAAGCCAGGCGGGCCGGTGCTGGCAGCGGCCGGGCTGGTGAGCAGCGAGAACCGCGCGAAACAGGTGCGCTTTTCCCATTCATACCTCGAAGTCACCCCGCAGGTGGTGTACCGCAATGGCCAGTCGCGCCCGACTGATCCGGGCGATCTGGTCGGTAAGCGCATCCTGGTCCTCAAAGGCAGCAGCCACGCCGAGCAGCTGGCCGCACTGAAGGTCAAGAACCCTGGCATCAACTACGAAGAGTCCGATCAGGTCGAAGTCGTCGACTTGCTGCGCATGGTGGATGAGGGCCAGATCGACCTGACGCTGGTGGATTCCAACGAGCTGGCGATGAACCAGGTGTATTTCCCCAACGTCCGCGTCGGCTTTGACCTTGGCGATGGCCGCGACCAGCGCTGGGCGGTGGCCCTGGGCGATGACAACAGCCTGCTCAACGAGATCAACGCCTATCTCGACAAGATGCAAAAGAATGGCATGTTGCAGCGGCTTAAAGACCGCTACTACGGGCATGTCGACGTCCTCGGTTACGTCGGCGCCTACACCTTCGCCCAGCATTTGCAGGAACGCCTGCCCAAGTACGAAAAGCACTTCCAGACCGCCGCCAAAGCCGAGCAGGTCGACTGGCGGCTGCTGGCGGCGATCGGTTATCAGGAATCATTGTGGCAGCCGGGCGTGACGTCGAAGACCGGCGTGCGCGGCCTGATGATGCTCACCCAGAGCACAGCCCAGGCCA
The DNA here is from genome assembly GCF_036387035.1 of Pseudomonas sp. GTDB lineage: Bacteria > Pseudomonadota > Gammaproteobacteria > Pseudomonadales > Pseudomonadaceae > Aquipseudomonas. The sequence goes on from NZ_DASVUM010000179.1 coordinate 19,624, forward strand.
TGGGCGTGTCCAATCGGCTTGACGCAAAACAGAGTATTCAGGGCGGCGCCAAGTACTTCGCCTACGTCAAAGAACAGCTCGACGACTCGATTCAGGAGCCGGATCGCACTTGGCTGGCGCTGGCGTCCTACAACATTGGTACCGGTCATCTGGATGACGCACGCAAGCTAGCGGAAAGCGAAGGGCTAAACCCGAACAAATGGCTGGACGTGAAAAAAATGCTGCCGCGTCTGTCGCAGAAGAAGTGGTACAGCAAGACCCGCTACGGCTATGCCCGCGGTGGCGAACCGGTCAGTTTCGTCGCCAACATCCGTCGGTATTACGACATCCTCACGTGGGTGACGCAGCCGCAGATGGAAGGTGGTCAGGTCGCGGAAGGCTCGATGCACGTCCCTGGCGTCGACAAGACCAAGCCGCCGGAAGAAAAGGCGCCGCTTTAGTCAGCCGCCGGAATCCACTCGCCGTCGCACTGAACTACCCCTTCGCCCGCCTCATCCTGAAAAACTCGCTCAGCATCGTCCCGCACTCCTCACCCAGCACACCGCCTTCAAACAGCACGCGGTGGTTCAGGAACGGCTGCGTGAAGAACTGCCCCTGACTCTGCACCACCCCCGCTTTGGGCTCCGTCGCGCCATAGACCACGCGGCTGACGCGTGAATGGACGATCAGCCCCGCGCACATGCTGCAGGGTTCCAAGGTGACGTACAGCGTGCTGCCTGGCAGGCGGTAATTGCTCACAGACTGCGCCGCCGCCCGGATAGCGACCATTTCGGCGTGGGCGCTGGGGTCGTTGCCGCTGATGGGGCAATTGAAGCCTCGGCCCACGATTTCACCGTTTTGCACGATCACGGCGCCAACCGGCACTTCGCCCAGCAACGCGCCTTCTGCCGCCAAGGCCAGCGCCTCACGCATGAAGTGCTGATCACGGCTGCGATCGATGATAGGTGGCTGGCGCATCAGGTCACCTCAATAGCGGCCATGAGACCGGTTTCCATGTGATCGACCACGTGGCAATGAAACATCCACACGCCGGGGTTATCCGCGACCAAAGCGACCCGTGCGCGCTCGTTGCGCCCCAGCAGATAGGTGTCGGTGAAATACGGAATCACGGTTTTGCGATTGGAAGCGATCACTTTGAAGCTCATGCCGTGCAGGTGAATGGGGTGCTGATACTGCGTCATGTTCTTCAGCTCGATGATGTAGCTTCTGCCTCTTTGGAGTTTGGCGATCGGCCGGTCGGCGCAGGTCTTGTCGGTGATGTCCCACGCTTGGCCATTGATCTGCCACAGGCTAGGGGGTTTGCCGTTGTCCACATTCACCGACACCGAGCCGACCCACTCGAAATTGAAATTCAGCTTCTCGGCGTTGGCCAGGTCAGGCTCCGCGATGGGATTTGCCGGCAGCTCGGGCGGCCACTCGCCCGGCGCACCGTTGTGCGCGACCGAGCGAAAGGTGCCCAGCCGCACCGGGCCGTTGCGCAGGGAAATCTCTGCACCGGCGGCGGGCGCCTTGATCGCGAGACAGAGGCGCATGCCCGGCCCAAGCCAGTAATCCTTGCCCAGCGGGCGCGGTTTGACCGGGTTGCCGTCTAGGGCGTAAATCATCGCCTCGGCGCCTGGCAGATTCAGCCGGTAGGTCACCGTGTTGTCGAGATTGAGAAGGCGCACGCGGGTGATTTGCCCGGCCGGCAGCTCGACGACGCCCTGTGGCACGCCGTTGATCGTCGACAATCGGCCGGCCGTGCCCTCGCGGGCGGCCTCGCGAATGACGCTGAAATCAGTAAAAGCGCCCTGCTCGTCCACGTGCCAGCTCTTTAGGCTGACCACGCGTTCGTGGGCGAATCCGGTGGGCTCGCGCTCTTCGACAATCAGGGGACCGACCAGTCCACGCCCCAGCTCTTCGCTGCTGCTGACATGCGGGTGGTACCAATAGCTGCCAGCGTCTGGCACACGGAATCTATAGTCGAAGTACTCGCCCGGCTTGACCGGCAATTGCGAGACGTAAGGCACGCCGTCCATCTCCAGCGGGAGCCTGATGCCGTGCCAATGGATGGTGGTTTCCACGGGCAGGTGATTGATGAAGCGCACCCGTAGCCACTCGCCCTGCCTTACCCGCAGTTCAGTGCCCGGCGCCGACACGCCAAACGCCCAGGCGGGGGTCTGGTGCCCGGCCACCAATTCGACGTCCAGTGGCGCGGCGATCAGTTCGTAATCGTGACCCTCCCCCGGGCCGCGTTTGCCCAGCCAATACCTTGAGGCGCCGCCAGCGCCAAGCCCGACCACGGCAAGACCAGCCAGACCTGCAAGTATTTGTCGACGGGTAAAAGACATGTACGGCAAAACCTCAAACGACTGGCCGCATCCGGGAACGATGCGAAGGGCAGACACGATACACCTGCACTTGCAGAATTTTAAGGCGACCGCGTACGCAATACATATCTAGTGCCAAATGAATCCGGAATCACGCCAAGCTTGCTGCTCATTCATCAAGGAAGACGAATATGACCGCCGCACCCAATCACCCGCCCTCTGCGCCCCTGAACCAGGACCGAACCGCCCTCATCAACATGAGCGAGCGCCTGGTCGAGGCCTGCCCCGACATGCGCGAAATGGCTCGCAGCATCGCGCGGGAGATCCTCCAGCGTCAGACCGGTAAGGACACCGAGCCCGATAGGGTTTACTGGCACCGCTTTCACACGGCCGTGAGCAGTACGCGATCATTCAATGGCTGGCAGCACCGCGACGCACCCTATCAGTCCATGACCCTGCCGCAGCTGGTCATGCAGCGTTTCAATCCCCAGGATCAGGACAACGCCGACACCCTTCAAATGCTCAGCGGGTTCTACACCGCTGGCGCCGACGCGGAGGGGTTCGATGAGCGCAATGAAGTCCGTCTGCGGCCTGCCCGGGTCATGAGCGACCTCTGGGCCGTCGATTTCAAATCCCGCTACCAGGAAAAACTGAGAGCATTCTGGCGTGACTTCGCGGACGATTTCCGCACCATGGCCAAGGCCAACTTCATTGCCAGCGCTTTCGAAGACCATCAGGCGGGCTGGCTCGGCGAAGAGGATCTGCGCAGCGTTCTGCGTGCGGCGTGCGTTGAGCCTTCTGCATCGCCGAGTCTGCAAACCCTGCAGACCAGCGCTCCGGCCCCGGCCGAAGCAAGTGTCTGGACCTTCGATGTGATCGGTTACGAAGCCAGTGACATCCTGCGCATCGTGACGCCCGGCGACCGACAGATTCTCTACACCCCCGGTGAAGTGCAGGCGTTCCACGCTTTCGCGACGGCGCAAGAGCTGCACGGGTGGCTGCTGTCACAAAACAACCGCACCGAGCGACGCGCACGGTTCATGGGGCATTTCCCGCTAGCGGCGCATGGAGAGGCTGACGACAACATCGGCTTGTTTCACGGGCTGGATGTGCTCTACACCACATGGGGTGCTGCGAATCCCGGCGTGATCAATCAGCACAGCCGTCGAGTGGCGGGCGACCCGTTCGCTCATCTGCGTGACGCAATCCGCACGCGGATGTTCGCCGACGCTGACCTGGCGTTGCATTCCAACGGCGACCTGCGCAAACAGATGTGGATTGGCTATCTTCGGGCCTTCTCCCAGCTTTCCGGCGCGCTGGCGGCAATCGACTGGCCAATTGCGCTGGCAGCGGTCGGCGCCGGCATGGCCGACATGGGCCTCAACATCGATCAGGCTGTAAACGGCACGAGCACGGCACAACGCAAGGCGGGGGTCATCGGCGCTGTAACCGCGGGCATCGACACCCTGTTTAACGGCGCGTTTCTCGCGGGCGGCGAGGCAGTGCCGGAAGGCGAGCTGCTTCAGCCTGAAGAGGCGCTGGAACCGCGACCTGAAACCGGGATCGATGAACCCGTCGATGCATTCATCAGAACACCGGATGTTGCGCCTGAACCTTTTTATCCGGTAGGTAGCAACAATACGCTCGCGTCCTTCGAGACAAACATGCTCCTGGATGCCTTTGAACCGGTCCGCGGCGAAGGCCGGATGGACGGCATCTATCTGACCGATCAGGGCGAAACGTTCATCGAAATCGACGAGTTCGCTTATGCCGTTCGCTACATCAACGAGCTGAAGTCCTGGGCAATCATCGATCCGGAAAATCCCTACTCGTTCTACCGGAACATGCCGGTGCGGCGCAGCAGCGCTGGCGTGTGGCAGCCAATTGTCACGCCAAATCTGCGGGGCGGCGGAATAAGCTTCGAGAAAATCTGGGGCGGTCGTGGCGCCAGCATCTCGCCTCAGACAGCTCCCCTACCCAACCCCTATGAAGTCCCGGCCGCGCTCAAGCCCGAGCTTATGGAGGGCGCACAACACGGCGGACGCTATGTCGACGAGCGCTATCACAGTGGTGATTTCAACGCGCCCGACCCCTACGAAGATTTCAAGCGCATACGTCGGGACCTGCGCCAGGACGCCGATGCGTTCTTCACGTCACTCCAATTGCCACCACGTCCGGAAATTCCCGAGCTTCCTGCTGATGCGCCCCTGAAAAGCGCGCTCAAAATGCTGTTCAAACGCGCCTCAGGCTTGGTCATCGGCGAAAGTCACGCTGGTGTGGGCAGCAAACAGTTTCTGATCGAACAAATGCCGCGGCTCGCCAAGCTCAAGGTCAGAACGCTCTATATGGAGCACCTGCTGAGCGACTTCCACCAAGCAGATCTGGACGCCTTTTCGAAGACCGGGGAGATGTCGTCACAGCTTGAGTCTTATGTAGAAACACTCGACAAAGGCCATCGTACCGATCCAACCGGCACATATACATTCATGGCCGTGCTCAAAGCCGCTCGGGCCAATCGCATACGGATCAGGGCCATCGACTGTATGGCGAGCTACCGCGTCGATGGCATGCTGGGCGCTGAACGAACCCTCAGGCAAAAGATGATGAATTTCTACGCCAAGGGCGTCATCGATGCGGATCAGGCCGCGCAGAGCAGAGGCAATTGGGTCGCGCTGGTGGGTAATTCCCATGCCAACACGTATCAGGGCGTTGCCGGCGTTGCAGAACTGGAAGGAGTGTTCGGGTTACGCATTGAAGACACGCGTACCCTCGAGTCAACCGGAATAACGCCAGACCCAGGCGTGGAGACCACCGACACGATGGCCCGTGTGGCGGGGACGGTGAAAAGCGACCTGCGGCTGCAGTTCATGGAAGCACCCAAGAAGGGAAGCAGCACGATGGGCGATCTGGAGGACAAACTCAATCGCCCGGGTCTGTTCACGCTGGAGCAGGACCAGAACCGGCTCACGCTCGTCCATCGCAGCAATGAAGGCACGTCCGTTCGCACGGAGATCAAGCGTCAGGGCAAACGCTTTTATATCGATCGCCCGAAGTGGCCACGGGTGAGCGGACGTCGCTTCGAATCGCTGGCGGATTTGACCTCTGCGCTGGAGCTGATGGGGATGACGTGGGTGCGTTGAACTTAAGACGTAAAGCCGAGTGAGGCGTTGGTGGCTTCACTCGGCTGTTCGGAGTCACAGCCCCCCCTTCATGTTCATTACACTGTCGCACACAACCCTGTGGCTATCCGTACATACTTCAGACCCTGGGCAGTGTATCCGGGGCAAGGAAGCAGTAATAACACGAGGTGCGCATCCCGGCCGCGCCCAAATATCATTCGCCACCGCAGAATGTCCTCGCGATCGCAAAAAGACCACTCTTGCGCCAAGCGCACAAGGCGCTACGTATCGGACATTAGGTATGTACAACCGAGAGCATAGTCGCTGCATTAGAAGTCCAACACATAAAGCGAATATTAATGGTCAGCTTTTTAGATCTGCTAACGCGGGTGTGCATATTGACCTGCTAGAAGAGTGAACACGATAGCCCGCCCAACTACCAAAGACGTAGCACCGTTTGCCTGCATAGCCCACATTCCGAAGCTGTGCCCATACACCTTCGCGCGTTTCCGGGGGACCAACCTCTGCCGCAAGCACCGTTGAAAAATCGGGATTGACACCATTTGCCACCAGTATGCAGCCTGTAGGCAGGGAAAGGAGCTGCTTTTTAGTCATGCTTCCCGCAAAAATCGGTTGCTCGCCCCTATTACGATTACTCCCGGAGTGAATGGCTTTTACGATTTCCTGCACAACAAAAGTAAGCCCTTTCTCAGTTGAAACACCTAACCGGCTGGCGAGAATCGGAGAATATCTCTGAACATCTTCGAAGCTCAGCTCATGCCATACAGGAAGGATTACCTTATTACCACCAAACTCTTTAGAAATCAGCGCATCCAACTCTGACCTGGCCCACTCCTTTGAAAAAAAATGTGGACTGACAACCACGACCCCGAACCGAGACTTTGACAACCCTTCATCAACCTTCTCACGCAGCCCATCCCCCACATGCAATTCAGCCTCATCCAGCCATACGCTTAACCCAACCTCAGAAAGCATATTAGCTAACGGACGAGCAACGAGGCGTTTATCTTCTGATGCATGAGAAAGGAATACATCCCAATTTTTCTCCAATTTCAAATTAGCCCCCATCACAACAATTAGTTTGCTTGCTATCACACACACAAGTTAATGCACTATGGGTAAGACTTCAATTTACCGTACCAGACGACGCGCGCAATTGACTTACCTGTCGAACGACCCGCATTCAGTTAAGTGATCTGGCCCATTCCAAATGCACTGAGACTTATCATCCTCTGCGCAGGCGAGCCCTATTCTTGCTTAATCATGAGTGCGGCGAATCCAGTCGATAAATTTGCCAGGCCTTGTTAGTACCAAGCCTAATACTGAGAAGCGATAAAAGAGGAATAAAGAATATCAGCGAAATCATGCTCGTTTATATCGCCGACGACTAAATCTCTGACAGCATCGGCCAACAGATCATTGTCCAGGGTAATTTCATAATCATTGAGCGAAAGGTACTCCAAGCCAACTGCAAGTCCAGTGCGTTTGTTAGCATCAGGAAGTGCGTGGCCTTGCGCGATACTGGCAGTATACTTGGCAGCTATTTCAAATATATCATCGAGGCCGTTATAGGCGATCGCATTGTCGATTCGGGCCAGTGCGCCCTGCAAGATTGGTATATTCACCACCCCCTTCATGCCGGGCTCGGTAGTCAAAATCTGAGTGTTTATCTCAACAACACGTTCAAATGGAAAGCAGATCAATTCCATTACATGTCAGCCAGCTTCTGAAAGGTCTTCTTGTGAGTCCTGAGAACGAGCTTGGTTTCTGAATAAACGATCTGCTTACCCGAGTCCCCCCCCAAATCGAGCTTCTTGATGGCCTTAACACTAGGCCTCTCTACTATGGAAACGCCATAGGTGTTCAGCTTATGGTTCATGGCTTGAGTACCCCAAAAGGTCTGATCAATTTCTCCTCGCACGGTAGCACATTGAGAAGCAAGATACATCGAGCCACCAACAGCGTCGTACGGCGCTTGCCGAGTATCAGTGCCACCCCAGCGAGCAACTTCGCATCAACCATTGCCGACAAGCGTCTGTCGCGGTAGGGTGGATCTTACCCCACTGGGCCAGCTCCGCCTCGCCCACTCATACGCATCGCAGGAGTCCGACTTGTAATTAGATGCGCCAGTTTCGGAAGGTGACAACTGCAAAAAGCCCGCAACTCAGCGGGCTTTTTTGCTAATCAGTGTCCTTTAGCAGCAGCAGCCGCAGGCTCATTCCCACTCAATCGTCGCAGGCGGCTTGCTCGACACGTCATAAGTAACGCGCGAAATACCTTCGATCTCATTGATGATCCGGCCGCTGACGGTTTCCAGCAGTTCGTAAGGCAGGTGCGCCCAACGCGCGGTCATGAAGTCGATGGTTTCAACGGCACGCAGGGCCACGACCCAGGCGTAACGACGACCGTCGCCGACCACGCCAACCGATTTCACCGGCTGGAACACGACAAAGGCCTGGCTGACCTTGTGGTACCAGTCGGCTTTGCGCAGTTCTTCGATGAAGATGTGGTCGGCGCGACGCAGCAGGTCGGCGTATTCCTTCTTCACCTCACCGAGGATGCGCACGCCCAGGCCCGGGCCCGGGAACGGGTGGCGGTAGACCATGTCGTACGGCAGACCCAGCTCCAGGCCCAGACGTCGGACTTCGTCCTTGAACAGTTCGCGCAGTGGCTCGACCAGTTTCAGGTTCATCTCTTCCGGCAGGCCGCCCACGTTGTGGTGCGACTTGATGACGTGGGCCTTGCCGCTCTTGGCGCCAGCGGACTCGATCACGTCAGGGTAGATGGTGCCCTGGGCGAGGTACTTGATGTTGTCGAGCTTGGTCGACTCGGCGTCGAACACGTCGATGAAGGTGCGCCCGATGATCTTGCGCTTCTTCTCGGGATCGCTTTCACCGGCCAGGTTGTTGAGGAACTGGTCCTCGGCGTTGGCACGGATCACCTTGACGCCCATGTTCTCGGCGAACATCGCCATGACTTGCTCGCCTTCGTGCAGGCGGAGCAGGCCGTTGTCGACGAAGACGCAGGTCAGCTGATCGCCGATGGCTTTGTGCAGCAGGGCCGCAACCACGGAGGAGTCGACACCGCCGGACAGGCCCAGCAGCACATTGTCGGTGCCGACCTGGGCGCGGACTTGAGCGATGGCGTCTTCAGCGATCTTCGACGGCGTCCACAGTGCTTCGCAGCCGCAGATGTCGAGGATGAAGCGCGACAGGATGCGACCGCCCTGCTTGGTGTGGGTCACTTCCGGGTGGAACTGCACGCCGTAGTAACCGCGGGTGTCGTCGGCCATGCCAGCGATCGGGCAGCTTGGGGTGCTGGCCAGGACGTGGAAGCCTTCCGGGATCTCGGTGACTTTGTCGCCGTGGCTCATCCATACGTCGAGACCGAAGACGCCGTCGGCGTCGACGTGGTCTTCGATGCCATCCAGCACGCGGCTTTTGCCAACGATGTCGACACGGGCATAACCGAATTCACGCAATTCGGAACCGGCCACGCGGCCACCCAACTGCTCGGCCATGGTTTGCATGCCGTAGCAGATCCCGAAGATCGGCACGTTCAGGTCGAACACGGCCTGCGGCGCGCGGGGGCTGTCGGCAACGTGGACAGACTCGGGGCCGCCAGCGAGGATGATGCCTTTGGGGGCGAATTCGCGGATCGCTTCGTCCGACATGTCGAACGGGTGCAGTTCGCAGTAGACGCCGATTTCGCGAACGCGACGGGCGATCAACTGGGTGTACTGGGAACCGAAGTCCAGGATCAGGATGCGGTGGGCGTGAATGTCGAGGGCCATAGTCATTCTCGTCGAAAATCAGAAACAAGACGGGGCTGTCATGAACAGCCCCGGTACACAATGCGTGAAACGCGCCTGAGTCATCAGGCGCGTTCCGGATCAACCGACGCGGTAGTTCGGCGCTTCCTTGGTGATCTGCACGTCGTGAACGTGCGACTCGGCCATGCCGGCACCGGTGATGCGCACAAATTCAGGTTTGGTGCGCATTTCGTGGATGTCGGCGCTGCCGGTGTAACCCATCGAAGAACGCAGGCCGCCCATCAACTGGTGAACGATGGCAGTCAGCGAACCCTTGTACGCAACGCGGCCTTCGATACCTTCCGGTACGAGTTTTTCCGCGCCATCGGACGAGTCCTGGAAGTAACGGTCCGACGAGCCCTGGGCCTGGGACATGGCGCCCAGCGAACCCATGCCGCGATAGGCCTTGTAGGAACGGCCCTGGAACAGCTCGATCTCGCCCGGTGCCTCTTCGGTACCGGCGAACATCGAACCCATCATCACGCAGTAGGCACCGGCAACGATGGCCTTGGACAGGTCACCGGAGAAGCGGATGCCGCCGTCGGCGATCAGGGGAACGTCAGTGCCTTCCAGTGCCGAGGCCACGTTGGCAATGGCGCTGATTTGCGGAACGCCCACGCCCGCCACGATCCGGGTGGTGCAGATGGAGCCAGGGCCGATACCGACCTTGACGCCGTCAGCGCCGGCTTCAACCAGTGCGCGTGCAGCGGCGCCGGTGGCGATGTTGCCGCCAATGACTTGTACGTCGGGGAAGGTTTGCTTGACCCAGCGAACGCGGTCGATCACGCCTTTGGAGTGACCGTGCGCGGTGTCGACAACGATCACGTCGACGCCAGCGGCGACCAGGGCACTGACGCGCTCGCCGGTGTCTTTACCGGTGCCGACCGCAGCGCCGACGCGCAGACGACCCTGGTCGTCTTTGCTCGCCAGCGGCCAGGCTTTGGATTTCTCGATGTCCTTGACCGTCATCATGCCCTTGAGCGCGAATTTGTCGTCAACGATCAGGACTTTTTCCAAACGGTGCTTGTGCAGCAGGTCGCGCACTTCGTACTTGTCGGCGCCTTCACGGACGGTGACCAGACGCTCTTTGGGCGTCATCACTTCGCGAACGGGGATGTCGAGGCGGGTTTCAAAACGAACGTCCCGGGAGGTCACGATGCCGACGAGCTCGCCGTCATGCAGGACCGGAACGCCGGAGATGTTGTGTTGACGCGTCAGTTCGAACAGGTCGCGAACGGTAGCGTCAGCCTCGATGGTAATCGGATCCTTGACCACACCCGCTTCGAACTTCTTGACCTTGCGCACTTCGGCAGCTTGCTGCTCGACGGTCATGTTCTTGTGGATGATGCCGATGCCGCCTTCCTGAGCCATGGCGATTGCCAGACGGGCTTCAGTGACGGTGTCCATAGCGGCGGAAACGAGGGGGATGTTGAGTTCGATGCCACGGGTCAATCGTGTTTTAAGACTGACTTCGTTGGGAAGCACCTCGGAATAACCGGGCACAAGGAGAATGTCGTCGAATGTAAGGGCTTCTTGGCTGATACGCAGCATCGCTGGGCTCCCGAGCGGGAAAATGGAAGCGCGCCATTGTACCCAGACACCTGCACTATCTCAATGTAAAGATCAGGCTATTTGACGCTTGAACAGAATAAATGCGCCTTGGCGCCTCTCCCGACGTCTACATTCTGACCTTCACGTGGGAGACCGGACGGTCCAGGCGCTCGGCAAACGCTTCGACGAAGCTGCTTTTGAAGCCGGCATCCAACCAATTGTTGAAAATGAACCCCAGATTCGAGAACCCGCACGGCTCCAGAAAGAGGAAGCCGTTGATGTCGTCTTCATGTCGGCATTCGGGGCACATGAAATTGTCGGTGTGGCCCGGCATCCAGTCTTCGAGGCTGTCGAACAGCGTTTCGCCGATTTCACGCCGACACTCCGGGCAACCGGCCTCCTCCTTGAACCCCTGCTGTGGCGTATAAATGCAGCGCTTGAGCACGATCTCCAGACCATTGACCGGCTGACCGAACGGCAAGGCGTCGGGGTTTTCCACAAAGCGCCGCGCGCCGGGGGCGAGCGCGTAGGCCATCCGGTTGAAGCTGCGCCCGCAGGTGGTCAGCGATTCTTCGACGACGTTCAGCTTCACCAGCCAGCGCAGGATCGCCCGCGCCTTCGCTTCGTGCGCAGGGAAGCTGGAGATTTGCGGGACGATGATGCTTTGGGTGTCCATGACGGGCCTGTCTGACAAGTAATCGGGGGCGGCAGCTTAATCGCGCTGTTGGTGACGTCAAGTATGGCTGTCCGGTCGCACGCCGCCAGCGATCGGATCTGGTGACCCGTGCCCCAATGCCTTTATGATGCCGCCATGATCAAAGACCCCTTCGCAAGACTCGGCCTTGACCGGGACGTCCTCACTGTCAGCCAGCTCAACGGCCGCGCCCGCGTGCTGCTGGAAGATGTGTTCTCCAGCATCTGGGTGGAGGGTGAGATTTCCAACCTCTCGCGTCCGGCCTCAGGCCACGTGTATTTCACGCTCAAGGACTCCGGCGCTCAAGTGCGTTGCGCGCTGTTTCGCAGCAACGCGGCGCGGGTGCGTCAGGCATTGAAAGACGGGCTGGCCGTCAAAGTGCGTGGCAAGGTCTCACTGTTTGAAGGGCGCGGCGATTACCAGTTGATTCTCGACACTGTCGAACCTGCGGGTGATGGCGCGCTGCGTCTGGCATTCGACGCGCTGAAGGAAAAGCTCAGCGCCGAAGGCCTGTTCAGCGCCGAGCGTAAAGTTGCCCTGCCGCTGCACCCCAGACGCATTGGCATCATCAGTTCGCCCACCGGTGCGGTGATTCGCGACATCATCAGCGTATTTCGCCGTCGCGCGCCGCGGGTCGAGCTCACCCTGATCCCTACCGCCGTACAGGGACGCGAGGCCATCGGCCAGATCGTGCGTGCCCTGCAACTGGCGGACGGCCGCGGTTTCGATGCGTTGATTCTCGCGCGCGGTGGCGGTTCGCTGGAGGACCTGTGGTGTTTTAACGAAGAGGCCGTGGCCCGCGCCATCGACGCCTGCGTGACGCCGATTGTCAGCGCGGTCGGCCATGAAACCGATGTCTCGATCAGTGACTTCGTCGCCGACGTGCGCGCCCCGACGCCCTCCGCCGCCGCTGAACTGCTGGCCCCTGATTCGAGCGACTTGCATCGCCGGGTCGACAGCCTGGAGCGCCGACTCATCAGCCGTATGCAGGATCGCCTGATGCGCGAGCAGCTGCGTCTGGACGGTATTTCCCGGCGCCTGCGGCACCCCGGCGAGCGCCTGCGCCAGCGCGCCCAGCGCCTCGACGATCTGGACATGCGCCTGCGCCGCGCCTTTGAACAGCAGATGCACAAGCGCCACGTGCGCATGAGCCATCTGGAAAGCCGACTGGCCGCGCAGCACCCGGGCCGCACGCTGATGTTTCTGCGTCAGCGTCTTGCGGTGCTGGCTGAACGCTTGCCGCGCGCGATCAAAGACAACCTCAAGACCCGTCGCCTGCAGCTGCAGACTCAGGTGCAGACGCTCAACGTGGTCAGCCCGCTGGCAACGCTTGGGCGCGGTTACAGCATTTTGCTTGATGAGCGCGGCAGGGCCATTCGCGCTGCCGAGCAGACTCATCAGGGTCAGCGGCTGACGGCGAGGCTGGCGGACGGCGAGTTGCAAGTGCGCGTCGAAGACAATCATCTGACGCCCGTCACCCTCTCACTTCTGGATTGATCAATGCTGCCGCTTCTCTCTCGCTCGTTTGCAGCCGCTGCCTTGTTCCTGTGCGCAGCCCTGCCCGCCCACGCTGACAGCTACATTTCCCGACTGCTCAACAAACCAGTGCCTGGCGGTGTTGCGGTGGTCGATCTCGGCCCGGCGGCGCAACCGCCCAAAGCCAGCTGGCAAGGCAAGCCGGTGCTAGTGGTCAAGGATCAGGACGCTCGGTGGCTGGCCATCGTCGGCATTCCGCTGACCGTCAAGCCGGGCACCGCGCAGCAAGTCAGCAGCGGCGGCCGCAATCTGCCCTTCGTCGTCGGCGACAAAAAATACCCCGAGCAGCGCATCACGCTGAAGAATCAGCGTCAGGTCAATCCGAACCCGGACGACCTGAAGCGCATCGAGCAGGAACTCGACGTGCAGGTTCGCGCCTACCGTACGTTCAGCCCCGTCACGCCAAGCAACTTGTTGCTGGACAAGCCGGTCGACGGGCCGCTCTCCAGCAAATTTGGCGTGCGACGCTTTTTCAACGGCGAGGAGCGCAACCCTCACGCAGGGCTGGACTTCGCGGTCCCTGCTGGCACGCCCATCAAGTCGCCAGCGGCGGGCAAGGTGATTTTGATCGGCAATTACTTCTTCAACGGCAATACCGTGTTCGTCGATCACGGGCAGGGCTTTATCAGCATGTTCTGCCACATGTCGAAGATCGACGTGAAGGTCGGCGATGCGGTGCCGCGCGATGGCGTAGTGGGCCGCGTCGGCTCGACCGGGCGCGCCACGGGGCCGCATATGCACTGGAACGTCAGCTTGAATGATGCGCGGGTGGACCCGGCGATTTTCATCAATGCGTTTCAGCCGTAACGCTTGAGTGGGTTCAGTAGCCCTGTAGGACTGGCTTTGGCCGGGAATGCGTCGGACGCTACATCGCAAACGTGATGGTGTGAAATCTGGCCCCTTCCCGGCTGAAGCCGGTCCTACAATTGGAATACATACATCCTGCTGAGCTTGCTCAAGAGCGTCCGGTACGACCAGCCCCAGCTGTCACGGCAATTTAATCGTGCAAGCCGTCGAAATACCGCAACAATATCTCGACCGTAAGCTTTTAACGGTAACTCCTACCAATTTTTGCCAAGTGCTTGCCAGCTTTCACCTCTTTGGTTACGTTTGGCGACATGAAAACCTCTCACACACTCATTCTGATGCGCCAACATCGCTGCCTCTGCCTCGTAAGTGCACGACTGCAAAGCTGAACGCGGTGCCTCGACGTTCACCCGCAGTGCTACTCTCGCATCAACCGGCTGGCCGCCTTTTTTCGGCCCTGAGTACAACAAGGATTATTCACATGACCATGCTCAAAGATCCCTCGACGAAGTACCGCGCGTTTCCTGTCATCGACCTGCCTGACCGCACCTGGCCTTCCAAGACCATCACTGCGGCGCCGATCTGGTGCAGTTCCGATTTGCGTGACGGTAACCAGTCTCTGATCGAGCCCATGGACGCGGTCAAGAAGCTGCGCTTCTGGAAAACCCTGGTGCAGGTCGGCGTGAAGGAAATCGAAGCCTCGTTTCCGTCCGCATCGCAGACCGATTTTGACTTCGTGCGCACGCTCATCGAAGACGGCCACATCCCGGACGACACCACGATTCAAGTGCTGACTCAGGCGCGCGAAGACCTCATCGCGCGGACATTCGAGTCCCTGCGCGGTGCCAAAAAGGCCATCGTGCATCTGTACAACGCCACTTGCCCGTCCTTCCGCCGTATCGTGTTCAATCAGGATAAGGCCGGCGTGAAAGCCATTGCGGTGAACGCGGCTCAGCTGTTCGTCAAATACGCCGCCCAGCAGCCGGAAACCCAATGGCAATTCGAGTATTCGCCGGAGACGTTCAGCGCTACCGAACTGGAATTCGCCAAGGAAGTGTGCGACGCCGTCATTGAGGTATGGAATGCGACGCCGCAGAACAAGGTGATCCTCAATCTGCCCGCCACCGTTGAAGTCGCCACGCCGAACATTTACGCCGATCAGATCGAGTGGTTCTGCCGCAACATTTCCCGACGTGACAGCGTGATCATCAGCCTGCACACCCACAACGACCGTGGCACCGGTGTCGCGGCGACCGAGCTGGGCCTGATGGCGGGCGCGGACCGCGTTGAAGGCTGCCTGTTCGGCAACGGCGAGCGTACCGGCAACGTAGACCTGGTGACGGTCGCGCTGAACATGTACACCCAAGGCCTGAATCCGCAGCTGGACTTCTCCGACATCGACGGCGTGCGCAAGGTGGTCGAGGAATGCAACCAAATTCCCGTACACCCGCGTCATCCGTACGTAGGCGACCTGGTGCACACCGCGTTCTCCGGTTCTCACCAGGACGCGATCCGCAAGGGCTTCACCCAGCAGAAAGAAGGCACGCTGTGGGAAGTGCCTTACTTGCCGATCGACCCGGCCGACATCGGTCGTAGCTACGAGGCGGTCATCCGCGTCAACAGCCAGTCCGGCAAGGGCGGAATCACTTACCTGCTCGAACAGGAATACGGCATTTCCCTGCCGCGTCGCATGCAGATCGAGTTCAGCCAGGTGGTTCAGGGCGAGACCGATCGCCTGGGCCTGGAAATGACGGCTCAGCAGATCTACTCGCTGTTCAAGCGTGAATACCTGCAGGCCAACAAGCCATACGCGCTGGTCAGCCATCGTTTGCAGGAAGAGAACGGCAACAGCGCCGTCGAGGTAGTCGTGACCGGCATGAGCGACAGCGAGAGCAATCTGCGCTGGAAAGGCACAGGCAACGGCGCGCTGGAAGCGTTGGTTGCCGGCCTGCCAGTGTCGGCCGAGATCATGGACTACAACGAACACGCTATCGGCGCGGGCACGACGGCCAAAGCCGCTGCCTACATCGAGCTGCGTGTGGATGGCGACCGCGCGGTACACGGCGTCGGTATTGACGAGAACATCACCACCGCCAGCTTCAAGGCGCTGTTCAGCGCCCTTAATCGTGGCCTGCTGCAAGCTGAAGCGACAAAAGCGGCATAAATCTGCGCAACGCAAAAAAGGCCCTGAAGCGCGAACTTCAGGGCATTTTTTATAACAGCCGGCTAATCAGGCCGTTGTGTCGACACTGACTTTCATCAAGTTCATCAGGGAAGCCTGCTGGGCGCCCAATTGAGCCATGGTCCCGGAAATCTGCTGCTGAATGGCCATGACCTGTGCGGCCTTCTGCTCATCCGGCGCTTTGCTGTTTTGAGCAGCGGCCAACTGAGCCTGCTGCTGTTGAAGCATCTTCTGGGTTTGCTGAATCTGCTCCTGCAGCTGCTTGATCATGCTCTCTTTCATGCTCGGCGCGTCGCCTGACCCACCGGCACTGGCCGCCTTGGGATCGTCATAAACGTTGCCACGCAAGTCGATGCTTGCAGTTTTGGCATCGCTTTTGGTGGAGTCGTCGGTTTTGACGGCGGCCGTGAACACGCTTGAGTAAGCACCCAACGAACTGGTGTTGATAGTGGTCATGACTAACTCCTGATGATGTGCACTTGTATCGGCCAATGTACAAACATCTGAAGTCGCCTTTATTGCAGCCGCAAAAACGCCCCACGACTGACGTCATGGAGCGCGGTGTCGCGTCATGGATGAATCAGGCGGTGGTGTTGATACTGCCGGACTTCTGCAGTTGCACGAGTGCCGCCTGCTCCGTGGCCAGGCTGGCGGTGGACGACGAGATCTGGCCTTGAATGGCCATCACCCGCGCCGACTTCTCCTCGTCAGACCCAGAACCTGCCTGAGCCGCAGCGAGCTGCTGTTGCTGTTCTTGCAGGCGCTTCTGGGTTTCCTTGATCTGCTCTTCCAGCTTCTCGATGGCCTGCTCGCTGGTGCTTGAGGAATCAGAAGCCCCACCCGCACCGCCAGCACCGCCAGCACCACCCGCTGGAGTCGTCGTCGATGCAGACGCTGACGCAGCGTCGGTCGTGGTGGAAGTGCTGCTGTCGGCCGTTTCGGTCGTCGTGTCTTTCTTGACCGCGACGGTAAAGCTGGTGGAGTACGAACTCAATGAGGATGCGTTAATGCTGGTCATACCGATCTCCTGTCTGGGTATAACCGCTATCGACCCGTCTCCCCTCAACTCCATGACATTACTGTATCTCGAATGTATCAGCGTCGAGACAGGCCGGGAATTTCTCGCGGTACGCGGCCAGGCTCTGCGCTGACAGGCTCACCTGAAACACCCCGTCTGCTTCGCCGATGTTGAGCAGGCTTTCGCCCTGGAAGTCCAGCACCTGGCTGTCACCGGTGTAGGCAAAGCCCTTGCCGTCGGTACCGACGCGGTTCACCGCCGCCACGTAACACAGGTTCTCGATGGCCCGCGCCGGCAGCAAGCGATTCCAGTGCAGACGGCGGGCACCCGGCCAGTTGGCGGTGTACAGCAGCAAATCGGTGTTGTGCGCGTCACGGCTCCAAACGGGAAAACGCAGGTCGTAGCAGATCAGCGGACGAATTCGCCAGCCCTTGAGCTCGAACTGCACCTGCCGTTCGCCCGGGCTGTAATGCTCGTGCTCGCCGGCCATTCTGAACAGATGGCGCTTGTCGTAATGCAACAGCTCGCCATCCGGACGTGCCCAGAGCAGGCGATTGCGGTGGCTGCCGTCAGCGGCGCGAATGATCACGCTGCCGGTTACAACGGCGTCCAGTTCCCGCGCCTGCGCCAGTATCCACTTGGCGGTCGGCCCGTCTTCAGGCTCGGCGAGTGCCTCTGACTCCATGGAAAACCCGGTGGTGAACATCTCCGGCAAAATCACCAGGTCCGCGCCCTTGGCCTGAACCAGCAGCGCTTCGAAATGCGCGTGGTTCGCCGGGGCGTCGTGCCAGGCCAATGTGGTCTGGATGAGCGCGACGTTCAAATTCGGCAGCGTGGTCAGATCGCGCATAGTTTTTCCGCTGCCTGACGCAGCGTCTCCTCACGCTTGGGGAAGCACAGCCGGATCAAGCGCTGGCCCTCAGGCGGATTCTGGTAGAAGACCGAAATGGGAATGCTCGCCACGCCGTGCTCGCGGGTCATCCACAGCGACATGTCCACGTCGTTGAGGTCGGGGCGGATCTGCGAATAATCGACAAGCTGAAAATAGGTGCCGCTGGCACGCGTGAAAGTGAAACGCGAGGCTTGCAGGCGATCACAGAAAAAATCGCGTTTCGCCTGATAGAAAGCCGGAAGTTCATCAACGTGTTCGGGGTGCGCTGCCATGAAGTCGGCCAACGCCCACTGCAATGGCGTGACGCCGCAGAACGCAACGAATTGGTGAATCTTGCGTGCTTCGGCGGTCAGCCCAGGTGGCGCCACGAGGTAGCCGGTTTTCCACCCCGTGACGTGGTAGGTCTTGCCGAACGAGCTGACCACAAAGGCGCGTTGGTAGAGTTCGTCATGGGCCAGCACGCTGGCGTGCTGCAGCCCGTCGAACACCAGGTGTTCGTAGACCTCGTCGCTGAGCACGTAAATGTCCCGATCGCGAATCAACGCGGCCAGGCGATCCAGCTCCTCACGGGTGATCAGCGCGCCGCTGGGGTTGTGCGGCGTGTTGATGACAATCATCCGGGTGCGAGGGCTCAACGCGGCGCTGAGCTTCTCCCAGTCGATGGCGAAGTCACCGTCCTTGAGCTGCACATGGACGCAGCGCCCGCCGGCCAGCTCCACCGAAGGCGCATAACTGTCGTAGCACGGGTCGAAGACAATGACTTCATCGCCAGCGCTCACGACGGTTTGAATAGCGCAGAAGATGGCGTGGGTCGCCCCGGGGGTGATCGTGATTTCGCTGTCGACGCCAACCTGACGGCCGTAGCAGCGGGCAATCTTGGCGGCAACCTGCTCGCGCAATGCAGGCAGGCCGGCCATCGGCGCATATTGGTTGTTGCCATCCATGACACGGCGGCAAAGGGCTTCACGCAGTGCGTCGGGCCCATCGAAGTCCGGAAAACCCTGAGACAGATTGATCGCCCCTGTTTCGGCGGCAAGCTGGGACATCACAGTAAAAATGGTGGTGCCAACGTTCGGCAATTTGCTGGTGATCATGGGTTTTCCTGCTCCACACCCGGCTCCTGGACGGCACGGGGATTGGCAGGATAGCCCAGATGTCGCGCACAAAAAAAGGCGCCAGTGGCGCCTTTTCCGAGAAAGCCCCTAGACAGATCAGCGCTTGTCGCGGCGCTTCTTGTCGGCTTTCTTGTGGTGCGACATCATTCGACGCTTCTTGTTGACCTGGCGGTCCGTCAGCGTGTTCTTGTTGCCTTCGTACGGGTTCTCGCCGCCCTTGAACTCGATGCGGATCGGCGTACCGACCAGCTTGAGCACACGGCGGTAAGTGTTTTCGAGGTAGCGGACGTACGACTTCGGTACTTTCTCGACCTGGTTACCGTGAATCACGATCAACGGCGGGTTTGCACCACCAAGGTGGGCATAACGCAGCTTGATGCGGCGGCTCCCGACCATCGGCGGTGCGTGCTCGCTGACCGCGTCTTCGAGGATCTGGGTCAGGCGGCTGGTCGGCCAACGCGTCACGGCGGACTTGAACGAGTTCTGCACCGATTGATACAGGTTGCCCACGCCGGTGCCATGCAGTGCCGAGATGAAGTGAATGTCTGCGAAGTCGACGAAGAACAACCGACGCTCCAGCTCGACTTTCACGTAGTCGCGCTCGCTTGGCACCATGCCATCCCACTTGTTCAGCGCGATGACCAGCGCCCGACCGGCTTCAAGGGCAAAGCCCAGCAGGTTGAGGTCGTGGTCGACGACGCCTTCGCGGGCGTCCATCACGAAGATCACCACGTTGGCGTCTTTGATCGCCTGCAGGGTTTTGACCACGGAGAATTTTTCGACTTCTTCGTGGATCTTGCCGCGCTTGCGCACGCCGGCGGTGTCGATCAGCGTGTACTTTTCGTCGTTGCGTTCGAACGGGATGTAGATGCTGTCGCGGGTGGTGCCGGGCTCGTCGTAGACGATAACGCGGTCCTCACCAAGCATGCGGTTGACCAGCGTCGACTTGCCGACGTTAGGCCGACCGATGATCGCGATCTTGATGCCGTCCTTCTCGCTCGGGCCGGGAATGCGCTTGGCTTCCTGACCTTCGGCGACTTCCTCTTCTTCACCTTCTTCGACTTCGTCATCGTCTCGTGGGAAGTCGCGTAGGGCGATTTCGAGCATCTGCGTGATGCCACGGCCGTGAGCGCCGGCGACCGGAATCGCATCACCCATGCCCAGCGGCGAAAACTCGGCGCGGGCCATGTCAGGGTCGATGTTGTCGACCTTGTTGGCAACGACGTAGGACGTCTTGTTGCGCTTGCGCAGGTGCTCGCCAATCATCTGGTCGGCGGCAGTGAAGCCTGCCTTGGCGTCAACGAGGAACAACACGACATCGGCTTCTTCGATGGCCAGCAGGGACTGCTCGGCCATTTTTTCGTCCATGCCGTGTTCGTCACCGGAGATACCGCCGGTGTCGATCAGGATGTAGGAGCGCCCTTGCCACTTGGCCTCACCGTATTGGCGATCACGGGTCAGACCGGACAAGTCGCCGACGATGGCGTCGCGAGTCCTGGTCAGGCGGTTGAACAAGGTGGACTTGCCGACGTTCGGTCGGCCCACCAGGGCGATTACGGGAACCATGCGGCTCTCCACTTCGTTATTTCAGAAAATACAAAAGCCGCTGCAAGGCAGCGGCCGGAGTTCGGAGCGACACCGAAGTGTCACAGGCCCCATTAACGCAGGGCCGCCCGGCGAAGCCGCAACGCGACCTCCCCAAGCATAGACAGCCACTTACTTGATCGTCAGCGCTTCCAGCTTGCCGCTGTTGCCGAAGACGTAGATCGTGTTGCCGGAGACCAGCGGACGAGCACGCAGGCCGTCGCCGTCAATCTTTTCACGCGCAACGAAATGACCATCTACCTGGCTGAGCAGGTGCAGATAGCCTTCCATGTCACCGACCGCGACGTAGCTGGAGAACACTTCCGGCGCGCCGAGTTGGCGACGGGCCAGCGAGTCATTGCTCCACAGACCGGTGGAAGAGCGTTCATCGATGCCCTCCACGGTGCCGTTGGCCAGCGAGACGTAAACGCTGCCGAAGCCCTGCGCCACACCCGAATAGCTGGACGCATCACGCTGCCATAGCACGCGACCGCTTTGCAGTTCCAGACCCGCTACGCGGCCCTGGTAGGTCGCGACATACAGCGTGTTGCCGGAGAGCAGCAAGCCACCATCGATGTCGACCACGCGATCCAGCTCGGAGCGACCTGCCGGAATGGCAACGCGCTGCTCCCAGGCCGGAACGCCGTTGTTGATGTCCAGCGCCACGACCTTGCCGGTCGACAGGCCGGCGATAGCCAGCTGATTGGTGGCGATCGGCGCGCCGGTGCCGCGCAATGTCAGAACAGCAGGACTGCTTTCGTAGATCCAGCGCTGGTCGCCTGTAATCGCGTCGTAACCGATAACCCGGTCATCCTGGGTCTGAGCTACCACGACACTGCCGTTGGTGGCCGGGGCGGACAGCACTTCGCTGGTCGCCTTGGCTTTCCACTTCTGCTCGCCGGTGGCTTCGTCCAGGACAATGACTTCGCCGCGCAACGTGCCCAGCATGACCAGACCGAAACCTACGCCGACGGCGCCGGAAACCGGTTGCTCAAGCTCTTTCTTCCAGACCACGTCACCGTTGCTGCGATTGATCGCCATGACCAGACCGTTCGCATCGGCAGCGTAGATGTTCTCGCCGTCGATGGCCGGAACCAGCATGTTGTAGATGTCGCCCTGACCGTCACCGACGGAACGGCTCCACAACTTCTGCAGGGTCACTTCTTCCTTGAAGTCGACGAGTTCTGCCGGAGGCAGCTCTTTTTTGCTGTTGCTGCTGCAACCCGCGGCCAGAATGGCCAGAGCCAGCAATGCTGCATGTTTCCAACGAATCACGTCACGCATCCCCTTTCGCCAGGTCGTCGAGCTTCATTTGCAGACCGCCAACAGCCGCTTCTTCAGAAAGCGCTGCTTTGGCCTTTTTGTAGGCAGCATAGGCATCATCGGTACGACCCAACTGAACCAGCAGGTCGCCGCGCAGTTCTTCGCGGCTGGCCGCGAAAGACGGGTCGGCCTGACCGTCGAGCAGCTTCAGCGCGTCTTCGGTCTTGTTCTGTGCCGCGAGCACGCGAGCCAGACGCTGACGGGCAATTTCACCCAGCGTCGCACTGGCAGGCTTGTCGGTCACGGACTTCAGCTCGTTCGCAGCGTCATCCAGCTTGCCGATGTCCACAGCCACTTTGGCCACGAACAGGCTGCCGTACTGAGCGTACGCGGTGCCGCCGAACTCGCTCTTCAGCTTGCCGGCGATCTCGGCCACACGGCCTGCATCAGCCTGGCCGCTTGGCGTCAGTGCGGTTTCCAGCAACTGCTGATAAAGCGCCGAAGCACCTTGCGCCTGGTTGTTCTGATAGCGCTGCCAGCCCTGCCAGCCCAACACCACGATCACCGCCAGCAGGCCGCCAGTCACCAATGGCTTGCCGTTACGCTGCCACCAGTCCTTTACGGCAACCAGCTCATCATCATCGCTACTCGACACCCCAATACTCCTATTCGCTAAATCGGCTTTTGTCAGCTTCAACCCTGCGAGATGCAGGTGGCCAGGTGCTCGGAAAGCGCATCCCAGGCAATATTTTGTTGCTCGCCCTGACCACGCAGCGGCTTGACACCCACTTCCTTGCAAGCCAGCTCTTCGTCGCCAAGGATCAGCGCATACAACGCACCGCTCTTGTCGGCCTTCTTGAACTGGCTCTTGAAGCTGCCAGCCCCGGCATTGACTTGCAGACGCAGGTTCGGCGCGTAATCGCGCAAGCGCTCGGACAACGTCAGCGCTGCCAACTCTGCGGCCTCGCCGAACGCGCAGACGTAAACGTCGACCGTACGGGCGATCTCTTCGGGAATCTGCTCAAGGGTTTCCAGCAGCAGCACCAGACGCTCGATGCCCATGGCAAAGCCAACGCCGGAGGTCGGCTTGCCGCCCATCTGCTCGATCAGACCGTCGTAACGGCCACCCGCGCAGACAGTGCCCTGGGCGCCGAGCTGGTCGGTGACCCACTCGAAAACCGTTTTGCTGTAGTAATCCAGGCCACGAACCAGCTTCGGGTTGATCACGTAAGGAATACCTGCCGCGTCCAGACGCGCCTTCAGGCCCTCGAAGTGAACCCGGGATTCGTCGTCCAGGTAATCGGCCAGCTTGGGGGCGTCGATCAGTACAGCCTGGGTTTCAGGGTGTTTGGTATCGAGCACACGCAGCGGATTGGTCTTCAGGCGACGCTGGCTGTCTTCGTCCAGTTGCTCGTGTCGCGCCGAGAGGTACTCGACCAGCGCTTCACGATACCGGCCTCGAGCTTCGCTGGTGCCAAGGCTGTTAAGTTCGAGTTTGACGGCATCGCGGATGCCCAGCAGGCCCCACAGGCGCCAGGTCAAAACGATCAACTCTGCATCAATGTCCGGACCATCAAGGTTGAACACTTCGACGCCAATCTGGTGAAACTGACGATAACGGCCTTTTTGTGGCCGCTCGTGGCGGAACATCGGGCCGATGTACCAAAGCTTCTGCACCTGACCGCCACCGGTGATGCCGTGTTCGAGAACGGCACGCACGCAGGCCGCTGTGCCTTCAGGACGCAGAGTCAGAGAATCGCCATTACGATCGGCGAAGGTGTACATCTCTTTCTCGACGATGTCAGTCACTTCGCCGATGGAACGTTTAAACAGGTCGGTGAACTCGACGATGGGCATGCGGATCTGGCGATAACCGTAGTTATCCAGCAACCGCGAAACGGTGCCCTCGAAGTAACGCCACAACGGCGTCTGATCCGGCAGGATGTCGTTCATGCCACGAATGGCTTGCAGAGACTTACTCACAAATATTCCTTGGAAACTGGGTTAGCCGCGCGCGATCAGCGCTGCGTCGGCCTCGACCTTTTCGGCGGCTCTCTGACGGATCAAGCGTTCAAGCTCATCCACCAGATTGTCATTCGTCAGCTTTTGCGCTGGCTTGCCATCGATGTAGATCAGGTTCGGTGTGCCGCCGGTCAGGCCGACATGCGCCTCTTTCGCCTCGCCGGGGCCGTTGACCACGCAACCGATCACCGCGACATCCAGCGGCACCAGCAGGTCTTCAAGGCGCCCTTCCAGTTCGTTCATGGTTTTGACCACATCGAAGTTCTGCCGCGAGCAGCTCGGGCAGGCGATGAAGTTGATGCCACGGGAACGCAGACGCAGGGACTTGAGGATGTCGTAACCGACCTTCACTTCTTCGACCGGATCGGCTGCCAGTGAGATCCGAATGGTATCGCCGATCCCTTCGGCGAGCAGCATACCTAGGCCGACGGCCGATTTCACTGTGCCTGAGCGCAAACCACCTGCTTCAGTGATGCCCAAGTGCAACGGCTGGACAATCTGTCGGGCAAGCAGGCGATAGGCCTCGACCGCCATGAACACATCGGAGGCCTTGACGCTGACCTTGAAGTCCTGGAAATCCAGACGGTCCAGATGCTCGACGTGGCGCAGCGCGGACTCAACCAGCGCCGCTGGCGTGGGCTCGCCGTACTTCTTTTGCAAATCTTTTTCCAACGAACCGGCGTTGACGCCGATGCGGATCGGAATGCCACGATCACGGGCTGCCTCGACTACCGCGCGGACGCGGTCTTCGCGGCCGATATTGCCCGGATTGATCCGCAGGCAGTCAACACCCAGCTCGGCAACGCGCAGGGCGATTCGATAATCGAAGTGGATGTCGGCGACCAGAGGGACTTTTACCAACTGCTTGATACGCCCGAAGGCCTCGGCAGCGTCCATGTCCGGCACCGAGACACGCACGATGTCAACGCCTGCGGCTTCCAGGCGGTTGATCTGCGCCACGGTGGCCGCGACGTCATTGGTGTCGCTGTTGGTCATGCTCTGCACTGCGATCGGGGCATCGCCACCGACCGGCACAGAGCCGACCCAGATTTTACGAGATTCGCGACGCTTGATGGGAGATTCGCCGTGCATGACTTATTGCCCTAGCTTCAGGCGAGCAGTTTCGCCACTGGTGAAAGGTGCCACATCAACCGGCTGACCGTTGTAGCTCACCTGCGCGCCACGGGCGAAGCCCAGACGCAGGGTCAGCGGCGGCTTGCCGTTGACGTCGAGGGTATCGCCTTTTCGTTTGAGCCCGCTCATCAGTACTTTGCCGTTGCCATCGGTAACCTGGGTCCAGCAGTCGGACACGAATTGCACCTGCACGCGGCCGGCACCTGCCGGTACGGGCGAAGCGTCGGTCGTTGCGCTCGGAGCGGTGGTGACGGGTGCGGTGGTTGGGGGCGTTGGCGCCACGGTGGTGACCGGTGCGGTTGGCGTCGATGACGCATGTGCCGGCGTGGTCGGTGCGGTGGTCGATGTGCTGTGTGGAACAACAGCGCCTGGAACGGTGCCAGTGCTGCTGGATGAGGTCGGTGCTTCAGGCGCGGATGCAGGCTCGGCGTTGTTCAACGGCAGCGCCGTCTGACCGCTTTGGCCTTGGGCGACGGCCTGATCTTCCGGCTCATCAAGCGGGTGAATTTGCGTGGTGCCGTCAGCGCTTTCGACTTCGACATGCTCCATGCCGAGACTGGTCGGTTCCTTGCCGCGCAGCGTGGCTTGATCCTGCCACCACACGAAGCCGCCGCCGATCAAAGCAATCAACAGCAAAAGGCTGACGATGCGCAGAATATTGTGAGACAGGCGCACCGGCTCTTCGATTCGGCCCAGCGCATGGACACTGCTGCCTTTGCCATCGGTGCCAGTGTACTGATCGAAAGCGTTCACCAGAGCCGCTTGATCCAGCTCGAGCAGCTTGGCATAGGCACGGACATAGCCGCGGGCAAAGGTATGGCCGGGAAGCTTGTCGAAATCGCCCGCTTCCAGATGAGTCAGGGACGTCACGGTGAGGTTGAGCCTCAACGCAACATCTGGCAGCGACCAGTTCTTGCTCTCGCGGGCCTGACGCAATGTCTCGCCCGGGTTCGTGCGAGTGGCTGCTACAACTTCGGGATGCGCCGCTTTCATCATTGCTCCGACAGGTATTGCT
>NZ_DASVUM010000180.1:0-20316 GCF_036387035.1 Pseudomonas sp.
GTCGCCCTGAACCGCTTTGAGTTGCAGCCCCTTGGTGACGGCGCACAGGCTGATCGCACCCTCGGCGGTGCCGGTGATGTTGCGCCCGGCGCTGATGTCGGTTGAGCGTGACGAGGTGATGGCGACGCTTTCGCGACCGGAGGACAGGCAGATCGCTTCAGGGGTGACGATGCCGATGCCGGCCGGCGCGTGCAGCAGAAGACCGGGCTCGGTGAGGTGAGTCAGTGCGTCGTTCAGTTGCGCATGGCTGTCGGTGTCGGCGGCGACGGCGCCGGCGCCGGCGACGGCACTTCTCGCGGCCTGGGCCATGGTGCGCGCAACCGACAATGCGCTCTCCAGCTCTTCAATCACGGCATCCATGTCGAGCTGCTGACCGTGCGCCTGGGTCTGTTCATCCGCACTGATAAACAGCCCGCTTCCCGCTCGAATGGCGCCCCAGCCGTCCGTGCGCAGCTCAAACCCTTCGCCGCGCTCATCGTTCTCGTTGTCGACCAGATGCCCGAGATTCAACTGGCTTTTGCCGCTGTGTTCGGTGCTGAGTTTGATGTGTTCCTTGCCGCGATCGTCTTCCATGCGCAGCTTGTTATTGGCCGGCGTGCGCAGGACGTTGCGTTTGTAGTCGCTGCGCAGCAGCGTCACATGATCAGGGTGTCGGCTGTCATGCAGCGCATGGGCGATGTACGGCCGGTCCGGGTCGCCCTGTTCAAAAGCGACGGCAACTTCGGTGCCGCAGATCAGCGGTAGGTGCAGACCGTGGGTATCGCCGGCGTAGGGACGGGCCAATCTGAGCCACAGGCTCTCCTGGCCGATCTCCCACGTATCACGGTCAAACCGAAAGTTGACCTTGTAGCGGCCTTCACTGTCGATGTGGCTGTAGGGATCGTTAGCCAGCGAGCTGGTCACACGCGCCGGCACAGTGCCCGCTATCTCAGGTTTCGCCAGCAACGGCGGGCGAAAGCACACGCTCTCGGAATACGGAATCGCCTCAAAGCTCAACTCAAAGCTGCGGTCCCGTGCCGCAAGCAACCGTAGCCTTGTGAGCACAGCTCCCGGCTCAAACGCCTGGGGGGCACCGCCCGGAATCGCCAGCACTTGCGCCAATCCCAACGAAGCACTGCTGCTGACCCCACTCAGGCGAGTTTGGTTATTCAGATACCGCTCATGCCGCAACCGGCCGTAGAAAAAACCGCTTTCTCCAATAAGATCCTCATCCTGATCCAGCTTGTCGCCCAATACGCGGTACGGCTCGGCATAGTGATACGCCTCGCCGTAGGTCGTGGAGTCACCCCGGGTCTGATCCACATCGCCGTCCAGCCAGGCACTCGCATCACGGTGGTGATAAGTCCGAAAGTGAACGCTTTTCTCCACCACCTCATGACTGACCTGCAGCTGCCAAACCCCGTCCTCCCCGCTGCTGCCCAACCCCGACTGAGGCCGGTAAGGCAGACTGATCCAAGGGCGAACGTAATGACGCTGATCGTCATGAAACTCGACGACTGCGATACCCAATCGCTCGTTGTTGCTAAAGCGATACAAGATCCCCACCTCAGCCAGCAGCCGCGAGATAAACGCCAGATCACTCTCGCCGTACTGCATCACTTGCTCGCGCTTCGGATACTGCCGAACCAACGAAAACAGAAAATCCTGCCCTTCAAAGTCATGCCGCGTCCGCAAGATACTCTCGACAATCTGCGGGACCGACTGATGCTGATAAATCCGAAACTGCCGCCCACGGGTGAGCAAGGCCAAGCGCGGTTCCAGCGTCACTTCATAACGCGCCTCGTCAGTAGAGCCAGACAATCGCTTGAAGCCAGTGATCACCCCGTGCAACGTACGCAGCGCTTTAACCGGTAGCGTCGGCAAGCCACGAATAGCAATCGGCAACGTATGCGGCGCAGCATGCAAGCTGAACTCGGCGTCGTTGCCCAACACCCGCTCAGCCCCAATGTCCTGCTCGATGGAAGTAAATTCCACGCGATAAAAAAACGGCTGGCTCAGCTGTTCTTCACCTTCGAAGGCTAGAACGTCGAGCGCGACAGGCAGGCGATGAACAACAAGTTTATGGCGACTGTGATCGAAGAAAGGCGGCAATGCAGTCAGCATGAATGAGCGTACCTGGCAGGAATAGCGCCCCTGACTGGTCTGCAGGAAACCGGATCAACTCGTCCATGAGAGAGGGCTGAAGCCGGCGAAGATGAGCCATTTCAACCAGTGATTCCAGACAGGCAGATACAAAGGAGACGATTCCAGCTGCATTTACGGACTCATCCTACAAACCGCAATCGGGAGACAACCCCACTCGCGTTCTCTGGCACAATCCCCTCTTTTTTCGACCAAGACAGGCCAGAGCATGGATCTGAACAACGTTTTTCAGCGCTTGAACACCGGCAGCAAAAAATGGAGCCAGTACCCCGAAGACGTGCTGCCAATGTGGGTGGCGGACATGGATTTTGCGGTGGCCGCGCCCATTATGCAGGCGCTGAAGAATCGCCTGGAGCACCCGCTGTTGGGCTATTGCGTGCCGCAGCAGGCGTTGCGTGAAACCTTGGTCAAACATTTGGCCGACAGTTACGGCTGGCAGATCGAGGCGCAGGATCTGGTGTTTCTGCCCGGGGTCGAACCGGGTGTGAACATGGCCCTCCATGCATTGGTCCCGGCCTCCGGCGCGGTGCTGGTGCAGACGCCTAACTACGCCCCGCTTCTGCAGGCGCCAGCTCACTGGAAACTGCCGCGCATTGACCTGCCTTTCAAGGCCAACGCCGAAGGCGATTACCCCACCGACGTCGCGGCACTGGAACGCGCCCTGCCCGACCACGGCGCTCTGCTGCTGAGCAACCCGCACAACCCGCTGGGGAAGGTCTTCGCCCGCGAGGAATTGCTCGCCATCGGTGAAGCCTGCGTGCGGCGCGATGCGCTGATCATCTCCGATGAAATCCACGCCGACCTGCTGTTCGATGGCCGCCGACACACACCCATCGCATCCCTGAGCCCGGAAATCGCGGCGCGCAGCGTGACGCTGATGTCGGCGAGCAAGGCCTGGAACATCGCCGGGCTGAAAACCGCGTTTGCGGTCGTGCAGAACGCTGAACTGCGCCAGCGATTCAACGCCGGGCGTCTGGGCCTGGTGGACAGCGTCAATGCGCTGGGGCTGGAGGCCACCGAAGTGGCCTATCGCGAGGGTAGCGAATGGCTCGCGCAGGTGGTGAGTTACCTGCAGGACAACCGCGACTACCTGGCTGAAGCCATCCGCACCCGCTTCCCCGGCATCACGATGAACCTGCCGCAAAGCACGTACCTGGCGTGGCTGGATTGCTCCGGTCTGGGCCTGGAAAAACCGCAGGAGTTTTTCCTCGACCACGCCAGGGTGGCGCTGAGCGACGGGCTGGAATTTGGCGACGACTGCAGCCAGTTCGTACGGCTGAACTTCGGCTGCCCCCGTCCGATGCTGGAAGAGTGCCTGGCGCGCATGGAACGCAGCCTGCGCGACACGCACTGATATTCAGCGGGACTGAAGATTAATGCCTGGTACTCAGAAGTACTTGAGCCAGGTGATGTCGCGGCGTCCTGCCTTGAGCGCCGCGAACCAGCGCACCGCCGGCAGTAGCAGGACGGTGAACACCGCTGCGCAGCCCCACAAGCCCAGTACCGAGGTGAACCCGAAGTACTGACCTTGTGTGGTGCCCCAGGTCGCTACTGCGGCCAGGTAAAGCACCTTCAGCACGTACAAGTGCAGCAAATAGAAAAACATCGGCGCCGCGCCAAAAGTCACCAGTGGCCGCAGCCATGCACGCCCTTGTTGGCGCTCAAGCCACGCGAGAACCAGCAATCCGACGCCGAGCGTCAGGCTGATGAACAGCAACGACGGCGGGTATTTGGTGACGTTGAGCACGCTCATGAGGGTGTGCGCCGTGGTATCCCCCTCCACCCACGGTTTCTCGCCGTAACCGTTGATGCCGCGCAGCGCGAGAAACAGCGTCAGTGCGCCGAACCCCCAGGCGATCAGGTTGATCTCGCGCTTTTCCAGGTTCGCGTCGCGGCCAAACCACGGGCCTGCGGCGTAACCCACGGCGATGACACCGATCCAGGGCAGCAGCGGATAAGACGTGCGTAAGCGCAGGCTGTCCCCGACCTCGATCCAGCCTCGGTCATGGAGGATGGCCCACGGGATGTGCATGGCCGAGCCCACGGCAAAATGCACGTCGTCCAGCAGGTTATGCCCGGCGATGATCCCCAGCCCCAGCGCCGCCAATACGCCCCTTGGCAATAGGACCATCGCTGACAGCGCGATCATGCTCAGGCCGATGGCCCAGATGACTTGCAGGTAAATCACGGTGGGCGGCAACTGGAACGTCCAGGCGAAATTCACCAGCGTCAGCTCCAGCGCGATCAATACCAGTCCGCGCTTGAACAGGAAACCCGCCACTGCGCCCTTGCCCGCGTGCCGTTCGCCATACAGCCAGGCGGACAGTCCGGTGAGAAACACGAACAGCGGCGCGCAGAAATGCGCAAGGGTGCGGCTGATGAACAGATCAACCCCGGTGTGGGCGACGTCCATCGGGTCGCTGACTTGATGATGCAGAAAGAAGGTTTCGCGCACGTGGTCCAGCAACATGAACACGATGATCAGGCCACGCAGGGCATCAATGGATTGCAGGCGGGCCGCTGAAACGACGGACGTAGCATGTGATTGAAGGGGAGCAGACAAGGTTTGCATACGCGATGGACTCTCGAAGCGCGATAACCGACAGGCGCGAAAGCGACCTGAAAATCAGGTTATAACATAACACTTCAGAGCGCCCTGCGCGCAATAGAAATCACCCGCAGGGCGTTGCATCGGAATGTGACAGGGTTGCCCGGCGAGTCCCGGACGGGCGCGCCCTGCCCCCGTCCGGTGAATCATTCGTACGGTTCAGTCGCCGTCGGGATCAGTACCCCAGCGACAACCCCGTGCTGCGCCGTGGATCGTTGGCCCCGTAGAAACGATTGTTGCCCACTGGCTTGCCGCCCAGTGATGGCGCGCCGACGAGAATGGCCGCCAAGTGGTTGGCATCCTGCGGACCGGCGAACGTATGGCCCCAGCTTTCAAGGATCTTCTGGGTGTCGGGGCTGACGGCGAAGGTTTCCAGGTTCGTCGCTTCCGGCATCCACTGCTGGTGGAAGCGCGGCGCATCGACCGCTTCCTGAATGTTCATGCCGTAGTCAATGACATTGAGCATGGTCAGCAAGGTGGCGGTGATGATCCGGCTGCCGCCCGGCGTGCCGACGACCATGACCGTCTTGCCGTCTTTGGTGACGATGGTCGGACTCATCGACGACAACGGCGATTTGCCCGGCGCGATGGCGTTCGCTTCACCCTGAATGAGGCCGTACATGTTCGGCACGCCCACCTTTGAGGTGAAGTCATCCATCTCGTCGTTGAGGATCACGCCGGTACTGCTGGCCATGACGCCGGCACCGAACCAGTCGTTGAGGGTGTAGGTGACGGAGACCGCGTTGCCCCATTTGTCGACGATCGAATAGTGGGTGGTGTTGTTGCCCTCGTGAGGCGCGACGCCAGGTTTGATGTTCTGCGAGATGCCGGCTTTCTGCGGCTCGATGGCCGCGCGCAGCTTGGCGGCGTAGTCGCGGTCGAGCAGATGGCTGATGGGGTTTTTGACGAAGTCCGGGTCGCCCAGGTAGCTGTTGCGGTCGACGTAGGCATGACGCATGGCTTCAATCTGGTAATGCAGCCCTTGGGCGGAGTGATAGCCCAACTCCTGCATCGGGTAGCCTTCAAGGATGTTCATGATCTCGCAGATGACCACGCCGCCCGAGCTGGGTGGCGGTGCGGAGACCACGTGGTAGCCGCGGTAATCACACTCGATCGGCGCCAGTTCGCGGGTCGAGTATTTGTCGAGATCCGCCTGGGTGAGGATGCCCTTCCCTGCCTGGCTCGAATCGACGATGGCCTTGGCCACCCAGCCCTTGTAGAAACCGTCGGTGCCTTTGCCGGAGATTTCCTTGAGGGTCTTGGCCAAGTCCTTCTGCACGAGGGTGTCGCCGACTTGCAGCGGCTGGCCCTTGTTCAGAAAGATAGTGCCGAGGTCTTTGGCGTCGGCCTTGAATTCGTCGGTGGCGGTGCCGAGCAGGTCAACGTCGCCCTGCTCCAGGGCGAAACCGTTTTCAGCGAGCTTGATGGCCGGCGCAATGACTTCAGCGCGTTTTTTGGTGCCATATTTGCTGAGTGCCAGCTCCATTCCGGAGACGGTGCCGGGCACGCCGACGGCCAAGTGTCCTTTGGAACTCAGGTCGGGAACGACGTTGCCGTCCTTGTCCAGGTACATGTTGGCGGTCGCGGCCAGCGGCGCTTTTTCGCGGAAGTCGAGGAAGGTCTTGCGCCCGTCCGCCAGTTGAATGGTCATGAAGCCGCCCCCGCCCAGATTCCCGGCGGCCGGGTAGACGACCGCCAGCGCATAGCCCACGGCAACGGCGGCATCCACAGCGTTGCCGCCGGATTTGAGCACATCGACGCCCACGTGCGTCGCCAGGTGTTGCGCGGTGACCACCATGCCGTTTTCGGCGGCGGCCGGTGCGACAGAGGCGGCGTGAGCGGTGGAAAGAGCAAGGGCGAGCGCCGTCGCAATCAGCGACGTGGCGAAGGGTTCGAACTTCATGGGCGGTTTCTCTTTTTCTTGTGATGAGGGACGACGGTGGGCACAGGGTGCCCTGCACTAAAATAGCGCATGAGGGAAAAGTTGCCAGTGATTGAAGGAGCCCGACGTCAGAAACTGTCGGGCCGGGTGCAGGTGTAAGCAGCCGGTGGGGTCAGGACTACTCAAAACCACCGATCATTACGCTTGCGGCCCTTGGTCAGGGACGGAAGGATCAGCCCCAGCAACAGGCCTGCCCCTGCGATGCTGCCGCCATAGACCATGTAGCGCATCAGCACTTGATTGTTCTCATCGCCCAACTTCGCCTGGGTCGCACGCAGCTCGGACTGAGAGTCGGTCAGTTGAGCATTCAAATCCTTGGTCCGGGCTTCAAGCTCGTCGACCAGTTTCTTGCGTGAATCCAGGGTTTCCTGCATGCCCTGAACCTTGGTTTTCCAGTCATCGTCGATGGTCTTGAGTTGTGCGCTGAGGTCGGCAGCCTTCTGTGTCAATTGCGGCAAACGCTCGGCCTGGCCGGGCACTTCCTGAAGGTCGGCAGTAGGAATCCACACGTTGTCACCGGCGCTGCCGCGCACTTGGCTGTAGTCACCCTGGGTGTTGATCAGCTCGACTTTTTGCCCGGACTTCAACGTGCCGACGATGCGATAGCCGTCGGTGGGTCCACTGCGCACGTACGTGCTGAGGGTGTCACTGACCCAGCGGTCTTTGCCGGAGGTTTCGGCAAGCGCCAGGGGGCTGGCAACGGCCGCGGTCAACATCGTGGTCAGCAGGCCGGCGTTGAGCAAACGGCGTCGAACGCCCGGCACAGAGGTAAAGCGAAGGAAGGCATCGGAGGGAGAAATAGGCATGGATAGTCTTCGACAAATTGAAAGAAGGCCGATGGGCGGGCCGCATGCAAGGAAAAAAGCCTGATCGGGCAGCGACGAACAACGCGCTGCAACAGCTGGAATAGGCATCTGGCGCGGGCGAAATTCAGCCAGGCAGCCAAGGGTGGGACCCCGGCGTACTGCGCGCGCAGTGGTCAACAGACAATCGAAACGGTGCCAGGTTCATTAGCGAAGCGCGAGATTCGTCCGGGACAGGTCCGGCAATGCCTGTTGAAAGGGCTGTAACGAACGCGGGAGCGAGCCCGCTGGCGAATGCTTCATCAGGCGACCAGGTCGACTGATTAAGGCAGTTCGCAAGCAAGCTTGCTCCCACGGGGTTTTACTTGGCGGCCACTGAGCCGCTACAGACAAACGACTCAGTAGCCGGAAGGGTCAACCCTCCTGTTGCAGCTGCTCCACGGTCGGTTTGAAGACGACCACACCCAGCGGCGGCAGATTCAACGACAGCGAAAACACCTGTCCGTGACTTTTGACCTCGTCGGTGCGCACGCCACCGGCGTTGCCATAGTTGGACCCGCCGTAGACTTCGGCGTCAGTGTTGAGCAGCTCAGCCCACTTGCCACTGAACGGAACGCCCACGCGATAAGCCTCACGCGGTACTGGCGTCAGGTTGGCAACCACTAGCAGCGGCTCCCCCTCTTTGCTCCAGCGCAAATAGGCATAAACGCTGTTACCGGCATCATCGCCGATCACCCACTGGAAGCCCTGCGGTTGGCAGTCCTGCTCGTGCAACGCCTTCTCCGACCGGTACAGCCGGTTGAGGTCCCCGACGAGGGAATGAACACCCTTGTGATCGGCGTAGTTGAGGAAGTGCCAATCCAGCTCGGTGTCGTGGTTCCATTCGCGCCACTGACCGAACTCGCAGCCCATGAACAGCAGCTTTTTGCCCGGGTGCGTCCACATGAACGACAGATACGCACGCAGGTTGGCAAATTTCTGCCAGCGGTCGCCCGGCATTTTGTCGATCAGCGAATGCTTGCCGTGTACCACTTCGTCGTGGGAAATCGGCAACACGAAGCGCTCCGACCAGGCGTACACCAGACCGAAACTCAGCACCGAGTGGTGATGCTGACGGTGGATAGGATCCTGCTCGATGTACTTGAGCGTGTCGTGCATCCAACCCATGTTCCACTTGTACGAGAAGCCCAGCCCGCCCTGCTGGGTAGGATGGGAAACACCCGGCCAGGACGTCGACTCTTCGGCGATGACCAGCGCACCCGGCGCTTCGATCGCCACGACGTCATTGAGGTGACGCAGAAAATCGATGGCTTCCAGGTTCTCGCGACCACCGTAACGATTCGGCACCCACTCGCCGGCTTTGCGCGAGTAATCGCGGTAGAGCATCGAGGCGACGGCATCCACGCGCAGCCCGTCGACGTGGAAGTTTTTCAGCCAGTGCAGGCCGGATGCGATCATGAAACCGTGGACTTCGGTGCGACCCAGGTTGTAGATCAGCGTATCCCAGTCCTGGTGAAAGCCTTCCTGAGGATTGCCGTACTCGTACAACGCGGTGCCGTCGAATTGCGCCAGACCGTGGGTGTCGGTCGGAAAATGCGCAGGCACCCAGTCGAGGATGACGCCGATGTCGTTGCGGTGACACGCATCAACAAACGCGGCGAAGTCGTGCGGCGTGCCGTAACGCGCGCTCGGCGCGAACTGCGACAGCAACTGGTAACCCCAGGAGCCGCCAAAGGGGTGCTCCATGATCGGCATCAGCTCGATGTGGGTGAACCCCAGCTCCTTGATGTAGGGAATCAGGTTTTCTGCCAACTCGTGCCAGTTGAACGGGCGATCCGGTTCGTCCTCGGCACCGTGGTGCCACTTCCACGATCCGGCGTGCAGTTCGTAGATCGACAGCGGCTGGTGAATGTCGTGCTTCTCGCCGCGTGACTGCATCCAGTCATTGTCCTGCCATTCAAAGGCAAGCGGTGCGGCCACTTTGGACGCGGTAGCGGGCGGCGCCTGAGTGGCGAGTGCCATCGGGTCAGCCTTCAGCGGCAGAATGCCGTGCTGGCCGAGGATCTCGTATTTATAGGCCTCGCCCGGGCCGATGCGCGGAATAAAAATTTCCCACACGCCGGTCGGGTGGCGAAGGCGCATCGGGTGACGCCGGCCGTCCCAGCTGTTGAAATCACCCACCACCGAGACGCGACGGGCGTTGGGCGCCCACACCGAAAAGCGCACCCCGTCGATGCCATCGACGTTCTTGACCTGTGCGCCCAGGGCGCTGCTCAAGTCTCGGTGATTGCCCTCGGCAAACAGGTACAAATCCATCTCGCCGAGTTGCTCGCCGAAGCTATACGGGTCCTCGGTGATCTGCTCGCCGGTGGCCCAGGTGATTTTCAACAGATAGGGTTCACGCACCGGAAAGTGGCCGGCAAAGAAGCCCGGCTTCTCGGTCATGCTCAGCTCGCCGAGGTCACGATGGCCGTCGCGCGCAAGCACCCGCACCGCCAGTGCATTTGGCAGATAGGCCCGGATGACTTGCCCTTCGGCACCATCGCTGTGCGGACCGAGCATCGAGAACGGGTCGCGGTGCTCCCCTCGAATCAACGCGTCCAGATCGACGGCGCTGGGCAATATGGCGTGGTTGCCGTTACCGAATTGGTCAGACGCACTCATTTTCATTCTCCATCAGACAGGTCTAGAAGCCCACGCAGGCCTTGAAGCGGAACCGACAACCATGTCGGCCGATTCTCGGCCTCGTAGGCCACTTCATAAGCGGCTTTTTCAAGGGTGAACAACGCCAGTGCGGCCGCTTCACCTTTGGCATCTTTCCAGTCGTGGGCAACGTCGACGGTGGCCTTGCGGTAGCCATCAAGGAAGGCTTGCCGCGCCTGCTTCAGATACGCCTCGGCCACTTGCCGACGCGCATTTTCAGCCTGCGCCGAGGTGTCGGCGCTTTGCGCATTGCGCTGGGCCATCGCCGCAGCGTAGTCGAAAGATCGCAACACGCCGCTGACGTCTTTGAACGGACTGTATTTGGCACGGCGTTCCTGCAACGGACGCG
This sequence comes from Pseudomonas sp., assembly GCF_036387035.1. Classification (GTDB taxonomy): domain Bacteria; phylum Pseudomonadota; class Gammaproteobacteria; order Pseudomonadales; family Pseudomonadaceae; genus Aquipseudomonas. Next base: position 10,548 of record NZ_DASVUM010000180.1, read on the forward strand.
CCGGCTCGCCCTCGAAGTCGATCAGGTAGGCATCGCCCTTCACCACCAGCATCTGCCCCAGGTGCAAGTCGCCGTGTACGCGCATGCGCAAGCCGCCCACGGACTGCTTCGCCAGGGTTTTGACCTGGGCCAGCAGCGCCTTGCGTTTGCTCAGCAGTTCAGCGACGAGTTGCTGATCCTGGGCTTCCAGGGAGTCACGGTGCTGCTCGAGCAGCTGCAAGGCACGCTCGATTTGCGCCGCAACGCTTTTCGCCGAGGCTTCGCTGTCCTTGACGCTGGTGACTTCGGTTTTGAAGTCCGGGTTATCCGTCGGCGCGCCGAGGATGACGTGCATTTCACCCAGACGCTGGCCCAGCAGAGCGGCAAAGTCGCGCAGCTCGATCAAAGCGTTGGCTTGCTGCTCAGCCGTAGACTGCCCGTGGGCCATGTGGTCACGCACAGCGCGTTCGAGGTTGTTCTGCGTCCATTCCCACGCATCGCCCTGATTACTCAGGTAACCCTGGGCGATCATCAGCAGGTTCTTCTCGCCCTGCCCGTCAACCCGCACCACCGCGCCCAGCAGCGGCGAGATGTGCGGGTAACCGGCCTCGGTGAGGTAGGCGCCCATTTCAAGCTCGGGGTGCGTGCCTGCCGCGACCCGGCGAATCATTTTCAGCACCAGTTTCTTGCCGACCACCACCGAGCTGTTGGATTGCTCGGCCGACAGATAACGCACCTCGGCGTCTTCGTTCAGGCCCAGTGGCGCCAACTGCGAGGTGCTCTGGAACTGCAACTCGCCGTCCGGGGTCGCCAGCACGTTGTTTTCGTGCATCCCTTTGATGACGTTGCGAATGAACGGCTCGAGGGTGAAGGCATCGGTGATCAAGCCCACCTGACGGCCGCGACGCACACGCGCCAGCGCCAGTTGCTGTGGCAAGGCACTGCTGATGTCGTCTTCCGGCAACAGGCCGAACGGCAACTGGTAGCGCACCACTTCGCCGCCAGAGGTCACTTCGATTTCGCTCAGCAACACCGGGCGTACCGTGGTGCCGAAGCGCACGGCGTAGGCGATGTGGATGCTGTCGATGGCCGTGCCCTTGCCGGCGAACCAGCGGCGCTTGGGCAGATAGACCGAGAGCGACGTCTGCTCCATGGTTTGACGCAGGGGCTCTTCGAGCAGTTCTTCCAGGCGCTGTTTAAGTACCAGGGTCGGGAAGTCCGGCATGCTCTGGGCCGGTTCAACGTGCCAGCTGGGCATTTGATTCTCCGCGGCCAGCAAGAACCAGTAGAAGCCGTACGGCGGCAACGTCAGCAGGTAATTGAGCTGGCCAATAGGTGGAAAGGCGCTGCCACCGAGCATTTCGACCGGAACGGTCCCGGCGTATGGCGCAAGTTCTAGCTCGGCAGCCTGGGAAGCGGCCGAGACGTTGGCAACGCACAGGATGATTTCAGTCTTGCCGTCCGGACCGGTGTACTCACGGGTATAGGCCAGAATTCGACGGTTGCTCGGCGAGAGCATTTTCAGGGTGCCGCGGCCGAAGGCCTTTTGCTGCTTGCGCACCGCGAGCATGCGCCGGGTCCAGTTGAGCAGCGAGTGCGGGTCGTGATCCTGCGCTTCGACGTTGACCGACAGATACCCGTACAGCGGGTCCATGATCGGCGGCAGCACCAAGCTGGCCGGGTTGGCCCGCGAGAAGCCGCCGTTGCGGTCGATCGACCATTGCATGGGCGTGCGAACGCCGTCGCGGTCGCCCAGGTAAATGTTGTCGCCCATGCCGATTTCGTCGCCGTAATACAGGGTCGGCGTACCGGGCATCGACAGCAGCATGCTGTTCAGCAATTCGACCCGGCGGCGGTCACGTTCAAGAAGCGGCGCCAGGCGCCGGCGAATGCCCAGGTTGATCCGCGCACGGCGGTCCGACGCGTAGTAATTCCACAGGTAGTCCCGCTCACGGTCGGTGACCATTTCCAGCGTCAGTTCATCGTGGTTGCGCAGGAAAATCGCCCACTGGCAATTCTCCGGAATTTCCGGCGTCTGGCGCAGGATGTCGGTAATCGGGAAACGGTCTTCCTGGGCCACCGCCATGTACATGCGCGGCATCAGCGGGAAGTGGAACGCCATGTGGCATTCATCGCCGTCCTTGCCCTTGCGGTCACCGAAGTAGAGCTGGGTGTCTTCCGGCCACTGGTTGGCTTCGGCCAGCAACATGCGGTCGGGGTAATTGGCGTCGATCTCGGCGCGAATCTGCTTGAGAACTTTGTGGGTCTCCGGCAGGTTTTCGTTGTTGGTGCCGTCGCGCTCGATCAGGTAGGGAATCGCGTCCAGACGCAGACCGTCGATGCCCATGTCCAGCCAGTAGCGCATGACTTCAAGCACCGCCTTCATGACCTGCGGGTTGTCGAAGTTCAGGTCAGGCTGATGGGAATAGAAACGGTGCCAGAAGTACTGCTCCGCCACTGGGTCCCAGGTCCAGTTCGACTTCTCGGTGTCGAGAAAAATGATCCGGGTGCCGTCGTACTTCTGGTTGTCATCGGACCAGACGTAGAAGTCCCGTGCCTTGGAGCCCTTCTTGGCATGGCGCGCTTTCTGAAACCACGGATGCTGGTCGGAGGTGTGGTTGATGACCAGTTCGGTGATCACCCGCAGACCGCGCTTGTGCGCTTCGGCGATGAACTTCTTGGCGTCGGCCATGGTGCCGTAGTCGCTGTGTACCCCACGGTATTCGGCGATGTCATAGCCATCGTCGCGGCGTGGCGACGGGTAGAACGGCAGCAGCCAGATGGTGTTGACGCCCAGCTCGGCAATGTAGTCGAGCTTGGCGATCAAGCCCGGGAAGTCCCCGATGCCGTCGTCGTTGGAATCGAAAAACGACTTCACATGGACCTGGTAAATCACCGCATCCTTGTACCAGAGCGGGTCTTCGATAAAGGCAGCGTTGCGAGGTTTCTTTGCCATGACCACGTCCTTTGAATTATTAGTGTGTGGCCTTGATGCGCCAGATGCCGAACGGTTGGTAGAGAGGGTCGAGGCGCGTCCATTGGGTCTTGCCATACCAGGTCCAGGTGTGGCCGGTCATGAGGTCTTCGCCCAGGGTGGCGGCATCGTCCGGCAGTCCCATTTCCCACAATGGCAACTCGAAGTGCCCTTCCTGTACGTTGCGAGGATCAAGGTTCACGGCAACCAGAATGAAGTTGCTGCCGTCTGCCGTGCGCTTGCCGAAATACAGAATGTTGTCGTTGTACGCCGTGTAAACCTTCAGGCCCAAATGGGTCTGCAGCGCCGGGTTTTGCCGACGGATGCGATTGAGCTGGGCAATCTCGGCAATGATGTTCCCCGGGGCCGTGAAGTCCCGCGGACGGATCTCGTATTTCTCCGAATTCAGGTATTCCTCTTTGCCCGGCACCGGCGCCGCTTCACACAGTTCGAAGCCTGAATACATGCCCCACAGTCCGGAACCCATGGTCGCGAGCGCCGCGCGGATCAGGAAGCCCGGGCGACCCGAGTCATGCAGAAACGGCGGGTTGATGTCCGGCGTGTTGACGAAGAAGTTCGGCCGGTAGCATTCACGCCATGGCGACTCGTTGAGCTGGGTGAAGTATTCGGCCAACTCGGCCTTGGTGTTGCGCCAGGTGAAATAGGTATAGCTCTGGGAATAACCAACCTTGCCCAGGCGCGCCATCATCGCCGGCTTGGTGAACGCTTCCGCCAGGAACATCACCTCGGGGTGCTTGCTGCGCACGTCAGCGATCATCCACTGCCAGAACGGCAATGGTTTGGTGTGCGGGTTGTCGACGCGGAAGATCTTCACGCCCTCGTTCACCCAGCCCAGGATCACATCGCGCAGCTCGGTCCACAGGCCTGGTACCGCATCCGGCGCGTAGAAGTCGACGTTGACGATGTCCTGGTATTTCTTCGGCGGGTTTTCCGCGTAACGGATGGTGCCGTCGGGACGCCACGAGAACCAGCCCGGATGCTCCTTGAGCCACAAGTGGTCCTGGGAGCACTGGATGGCGAAATCCAGGGCGATTTCCAGACCGTGTTCGGCCGCGGCGGCGACCAGCTCACGGAAGTCTTCACGGGTGCCAAGCTGCGGGTGAATGGCGTCATGGCCGCCTTCAGCGCTGCCGATGGCGTACGGGCTGCCCACATCATCCGGCCCGGCGGTCAGGGAGTTGTTCGGGCCTTTGCGGTGAGCGCGGCCGATGGGATGGATCGGCGGAAAATACAGCACGTCGAAACCCATGTCGCGAATCATCGGCAGGCGTCCGTGGACGTCCTTGAACGTGCCGTGACGCTTTTTGTCGTCGGTGATCGAGCGCGGAAACAACTCGTACCAGCTGGCGAACTGGGCCAGCTCACGCTCGACGTCTAGCGGAAATTCCACGCTGCGGCTGAGAAACGCGTGGTTGTCGGCCTTGGCCATGATGCTGGCGGTTTCGCTGTTCAGCAGTAGCGCCACCTTGGCTTCATGGTCAGAGGCCTCGCCAAAGCGCTTGATCAGGCTGTCGAGCTGGCCACGCAGTTCAAGGGTGCTGCGCTCGGCGGCGTGCACCAGGTGCAGGCGCCCTTCTTCGAGCTCCAGATCGATGCTCACACCGGCCGCGTATTTCTTCTCCAGCTCGTAGCGGTAGCTGCCGAACTGGTCGATCCAGGCCTCAAGCCTGAAGACGTAGCGGGTGAACGTCGGCGGGGTGAATTCGCCGACCCAGCTGTCGTTGCCCAGTTCGCGCATGGCCACGGACTGCCATTGTTCTTCGTCAACCGCGCGATAGACGATGCGCACGGCCATCTTGTCGTGGCCATCAGCGTAGATTTTACTGGTGACCGTGACCGGCTGACCGACCACCGCCTTGGCCGCCAGTTGGCCGTTATCGATCACCGGTTGGGTGTCCTCGATCACGATGCGCGGCAGCTGCAAGGCTTGGGTCAGGGGTATAGGGTGGATAGAGTGGAGAACATCGTTGGCCAGGGAATCCGGGCCGTACGGCTGATCAGCAGTCACATTCATCGAGCATCACTCCTCACGCCCAGAGACGCCCGCTGCGGGGCGCCCATTCCATCAGCGTCTTTGTCCATCACATAAGAGAGAGCCACGGGATCTACGCATCCGGACGTGGCAGCATAGGTTCCGAACGCCCGCGACGGGCAAAAGTTCAAAGAGCTTGCGTGACGTTTGACCGAGTCAGTGAGCCGGACATGCATTGGTTTCGGCCGCGCAGGCGAGACAGCGGTGCGACGGTCGCACTGAATCATTGGCCAAGCATAGCGGTCCTATTCTCAGCGCGTGTCAGCGTGTGGCGCAGTGGCGTTGTGCAGCCCCGCGGCACCCTCCCCGACTCACCAAAGGAAGGTATCACCATGAGCATTCCCGTTCCCGCAGAAACGCCTGATCCGAACATAGACGATCCCGAGCTGCCGGTGCCGAAACCCGAAGAGCCGCCTTCCCCGCTGATGCCGCCGATGATCGAACCGCCGGCCGGTGATCCGCCCAGCAGTGAGCCGCCGGCTGTCCTGGATGATAAGTTTCCCGAGTGAATAAACGGCCTTCCCGGCTGAAGCCGGGAAGACGTCCTGTAGTGCCGAATGACTTCAAGGCTCCTGCGCATCGCCACCGGTACGGCGGGCCGGGTCTCTGGCGCGTTCATCCGCCGATTCAAAGCGCCTGACCACCCTCGGCATCAGGCTGAAGATGCCCAGTGCCAGCAACGTACTCAGCACCGCGGTCATCTCTCTGCCCATCCCCGCCGCGATGCCAATGGCAGCGGTCATCCACAGTCCCGCTGCCGTGGTCAGCCCTTTGACCTGCGTGGCGTTAAGGTCACTGCCCTTGAGGATCGTCCCCGCCCCGAGAAAGCCAATCCCGGCCACGATGCCCTGCACCACCCGGCTCAGTGCGGCGTCGTCGGCGCCCGCCATGCGCGGCACCAGCACAAACAGCGCCGCGCCCATGCACACCAGCATGTGCGTGCGTACCCCCGCGGCTTTGCCTTTATGCTCGCGTTCAAAGCCGAGGATGCCGCCCAACAGGGCCGCGATAACCAAACGTATGGTCACACGGGTAATCTGCCCTGCGTCCGTGATGTCGGAGAACTCGGCCTTCAGCGTTTCCACGACTTCTTCCCACCAGGCATTCATCAGCGTTTTTCCCTTCTGCGGCTTGAGTGCGGTATGGACCGCAGCGGTGGGCGAGAGTGCGGCGGTGTCAAGCAGTCGTTGCGGCTGGTCTGCCCTTTGTGCGCCGATCTGCCCCTGTACTCGTGCGCCGTGGACGCGCATAGTCCGGCCATTACGACCTCCTCCGGCGCACCTGCACTGCCGCTGCACCGTCCTTGCGTGAGCCACCCATGAAGCGTTATGAAAAGTTTGCCGACGACATTGCCGAACTGATTCGCTCCGGCGTGCTCGCCGCCGGCGAGCGCGTGCCGTCGGTGCGCTATGCGAGCCGAACCCACGGCATCAGCCCCTCGACCGTGTTCCAGGCCTATTACCTCCTGGAGCGACGCGGCCTGATCCGGGCGCGGCCGCGTTCCGGCTACTTCGTCAACGACAGCATCCGTCTGCAAGGCCTGGGCGGTGACGTTCAGGAGCACGAAGCGCGTGCGCCACAACAGGTGAGCGAGTCCACCGGCGTGGACGTCAGCGAGCTGGTGTTCTCGGTGCTCGAATCGATCAAGGACCCGAACACAGTGCCGTTCGGCTCTGCCTTTCCCAGCGCCGGACTGTTCCCGCTACAACGCCTGGCCCGGTCTCTTGCCAGCGCGACCCGGGACATGGACCCGCGCATGGTCGTCAGCGACCTGTCCCCCGGCAACCCGGCCCTGCGCCGACAGATCGCGCTGCGTTACAGGGTCGCCGGGCAGATGCTGCCCATGGACGAGTTGCTGATCACCAACGGTGCCCTCGAAGCCCTGAACCTGTGCCTGCAAGCGGTGACCGAGCCCGGTGATCTGGTCGCCATCGAAGCGCCCGCGTTTTATGCCTGCCTGCAGGTGCTCGAACGGCTGAAGCTCAAGGCAGTGGAAATCCCGGTGCACCCGCAGCACGGCATTGACCTGGCGGTGCTTGAGCAGGCCTTGGTGCGTTACCCGATCAAGGCGTGCTGGAGCATGACCAGCTTTCAGAATCCGACCGGGGCGACGGTGCCTGAATCACGCAAACGTGAACTGGTGGACTTGCTGCGCAAGCATGAGGTGCCGCTGATTGAAGATGACGTTTACGCCGAGCTGTATTACGGCCAGCACGCGCCGAAACCGGCCAAGGCCTTCGACACCGAAGGTCTGGTGCTGCATTGCGGTTCGTTCGCCAAGAGCCTGGCGCCGGGTTACCGGGTGGGCTGGGTTGCCGCCGGCCGTTATGCGCAAAAAGTCGAGCGACTGAAGATCATGACCTCGCTGTGCGCGTCGATGCCGGCCCAGGCGGCCATCGCCGATTACCTGCAACACGGCGGCTACGACCGGCACCTGCGCAAGTTGCGCCACAGCCTGGAAGACCAGCAACGCGCCATGCTTGGCGCCATTGCCCGGTACTTTCCCGCGCAGACCCGCGTCAGCCAACCCACGGGCGGCTACTTTCTATGGGTTGAACTGCCGGAGCAGATCGATTCGCTCAACGTATTCCACGCCGCCCTCGCCCAGGGCATCAGCATCGCCCCCGGTCCGATGTTTTCACCGACGCGGCGCTTCACGCACTTCATCCGCTTGAATTACGGCAGCCCGTGGGGCGAAACGTCCGAACGGGCGATGGAAACGCTCGGCACGATCATTCGGTCAATGATGGGTTAGCCGATCGCGGGCCACGCCACGCACCCGCAGATCGTGTCTCGATCCGGGAAATGCACGCGCCCGCGCGACCGGCGCTTTCAGCGCCCGCCGCCCAGATCAATAAACGACCCCGTCGAGTACGAGGCCTTGTCCGACAGCAGCCACACGATCGCTTGCGCCACTTCATCGGCCAGGCCGCCACGGCCCATGGGGATGGTCGGTTCCAGCTTGCTGACCCGGTGGGGGTCGCCGCTCAGGGCGTGGAACTCGGTGAAGATGTAACCCGGGCGCACGGCATTGACCCGCACGCCCTCGCCCGCCACCTCCTTGGCCAGGCCGATGGTGAAGGTGTCCAGCGCGCCTTTGGACGCCGCGTAGTCAACGTACTCACCGGGTGAGCCAAGCCGTGCGGCGACAGAAGACACATTGACGATGCTGCCGCCGTTTCCGCCGTGGCGCGGCAACATGCGCAGCAGCGCGTGCTTGCTGCACAGCATGGGACCCACCACGTTGCTCATCATGATTTTCAGCAGGCGAAACTCGGACATCGTCTCCAGCCGTGATGACTCGCCGACCGTACCGGCGTTGTTGACCAGCGCCGTGATGCGCCCCAGTTCGGAATCGACCCGGGCAAAAAGGCGAATGATCTCGTCTTCGTTACTGACGTCGGCCTGCACGGCAATGGCGTGCCCGCCGGTCTCGCGGATCTGCCCGCACAGCCGCTCGGCCGAGGCGCGGTCGGACAGGTAGTTGACGCACACGCGGTAGCCTTGCGCCGCCGCCAGAACCGCCGTGGCGGCACCGATACCTCGGGAGCCGCCCGTGATGAGCAGATTTTTATCCATAAGTGTTCCCGTCCGATCACTGCGTGGAGGTGGAGTAGGCATTAATTAATGGTCAATCGGTGATTTCACTGACACGCCGCCGGGCCGCTTCGATGTCGGCCATGAAACGCTCGGCCGGCAGCGGATGGCCCAGCAGATTACCCTGCAACGCATCGCACCCCAGGTGCGTCAGGAAACGCTGCTGGCTGGCGGTCTCGACACCTTCGGCGACGATGCGCAGGTTCAACGCCCGGCCCAATGCAACGATGGCCGAGACAATGGCCGCGTCGTCGCTGTCGTGCTCCAGATCGCGCACGAAACCACGGTCGATCTTCAGCTCGTTGGCCGGCAAACGCTTGAGGTACATGAGGCTGGAATAACCGGTGCCGAAGTCGTCGATGGACAGGTCGACCTGCATGTCCGACAGCCTTTGCAGCACGGTCATGCTGGCGTCGGCGTCGCTCATCGCGGTGGTTTCGGTGATCTCCAGGGTCAGGCAATTGGCCAACAGGCCGTGGGCGGCCAGCACCTGGGCGACGGTCTCGACCAGCCCGGCATGGCTGAACTGCAACGCCGACAGGTTCACCGAGATGCGCCAGTGGCTGTAGCCGCTGTCATACCACTGCCTCATCTGCCGGCAGGCCTCGTTCAGCACCCACTCGCCGATAGCAATAATCAACCCGGTACTTTCCGCCAGGCCGATGAATGTGTCCGGCATCAACAACCCGAGCTGCGGATGATTCCAGCGCAGCAGGGCTTCGGCACCGACTGGCTGGTGGGTCTTGGCGGAGAATTTGGGTTGGTAATGCAGACAGAACTGTCCTTCACGCAGGGCCAGGCGCAGTTCCTGTTGCAGTTGCAGCTGCTTGCGCGCATTGGTGTTCATCGATGCATCGAAAAAGCTGTAGCCGTTTTTGCCGGCGCTTTTGGCGTGGTACATCGCGGCGTCAGCGTTCATCAGCAGTTCCTGCTGGGTGTGGCCGTTGCCGGGGTACAGGCTGATGCCAATGCTCACCGTCACCTGCAGGTCATGTTCCTGCACGCTGATAGGCTGGCTGACCAGGGCCACCTGGCGCGAGGCGACGCTGACCGCTTCTTCGCCATTGTCGAGTTCGACCAGCAGCACGAACTCATCCCCGCCAATCCGCGCGAGGGTGTCGTGACGATGGAAGTTCTCGCGCATGCGCGCCGCCAACGCACGCAGG
>NZ_DASVUM010000181.1:0-5220 GCF_036387035.1 Pseudomonas sp.
GCGGTCAGAGCAGGTAGGATGTGCATCTATTTGGTGAGTGGCCGGGTTAATGAAATTCAAGGATCTACGGGATTTCGTGCAGCAGCTTGAGCAGCGCGGAGAGTTGAAACGCATCCAGGTACCCATTTCCCCTGTTCTGGAAATGACCGAAATCTGCGATCGGACCCTGCGCAACAAGGGGCCGGCGCTGCTGTTCGAAAAGCCGACCGGTTTTGATATTCCGGTTCTCGGCAACCTGTTCGGCACGCCCGAGCGCGTCGCCATGGGCATGGGCGCCGAGTCGGTCTCAGAGCTGCGGGAAATCGGCAAGCTGCTGGCGTTCCTCAAAGAGCCCGAGCCGCCCAAGGGTTTGAAAGACGCCTGGTCCAAGCTCCCCATCTTCAGAAAAGTCATCGCCATGGCGCCGAAAGTCGTCAAGGACGCGCCCTGTCAGGAGATTGTGATCGAGGGTGATGACGTCGACCTCGGCATGCTGCCGGTGCAGACCTGCTGGCCGGGCGATGTCGGCCCGTTGATCACGTGGGGCCTGACGGTGACGCGTGGGCCAAACAAGGAACGGCAAAATCTGGGCATTTATCGCCAGCAGGTGATCGGCCGCAATAAGGTGATCATGCGCTGGCTGAGCCACCGCGGCGGCGCGCTGGACTTCAAGGATTGGTGCGACAAGCACCCGGGCCAGCCATTCCCGGTCTCGGTGGCCCTGGGCGCTGACCCGGCCACGATTCTCGGCGCCGTGACGCCGGTGCCAGACAGCCTGTCCGAGTACGCATTCGCGGGTCTTCTGCGGGGCAATCGCACCGAGCTGATCAAGTGCCGTGGCAATGATCTGCAGGTCCCGGCCAGCGCTGAAATTGTGCTTGAGGGTGTGATCCATCCCGGCGAAATGGCGGATGAGGGGCCGTACGGCGACCACACCGGCTATTACAACGAGGTCGACAGCTTCCCGGTCTTCACGGTCGAGCGCATCACCCACCGTATCAAGCCGATCTACCACAGCACCTACACCGGTCGGCCGCCCGACGAGCCTGCCATTCTCGGCGTTGCGCTGAACGAAGTCTTCGTGCCGATCCTGCAGAAGCAGTTTCCGGAAATCGTCGACTTCTATCTGCCACCTGAGGGTTGTTCCTATCGGATGGCTGTTGTGACCATCAAGAAACAGTACCCCGGCCATGCCAAGCGCGTCATGTTGGGTGTCTGGTCGTTTCTGCGACAGTTCATGTACACCAAGTTCGTTATCGTTACCGACGACGATATCAACGCCCGTGACTGGAACGACGTCATCTGGGCAATCACCACGCGCATGGACCCCAAGCGCGATACGGTGATGATCGACAATACGCCAATCGACTACCTGGATTTCGCCTCGCCGGTCTCCGGCCTGGGCTCGAAAATGGGGCTCGACGCCACGCATAAGTGGCCAGGCGAAACCACCCGTGAATGGGGTCGCGCTATCGTCAAGGACGAAGCGGTGACCCGCCGGATCGACGAAATCTGGACTCAGCTGGGAATTGATTGATGCGTGTAACCTTGCAGCCATCCGGTGCGGTCATCGAAACATTGCCAGGCGAGCGGATCCTCGATGCCGCTCAGCGTCTGGGCTACGAATGCCCTCAGAGCTGTCGCAACGGCAATTGCCACATCTGTTCGGCGCTGCTGGTAGAGGGCAGCGTGGAGCAGGCTGGGGAAATTCGTCAGCATGGCGAAATCTACACGTGCCTCGCGGTGCCGCAGGAAGACTGCATTGTGCTGTGGGATAGCGTGCTGGCGCTCGGCGAGCTGCCGGTGCGCACGTTCGCCTGCCAGGTCAGCGAGTGCGTTGAGGTCGGCGGCGATGTCTGGCGCGTGATGCTGCGCGCGCCTGCAGGCAAGCCGCCGCGTTATCACGCCGGCCAATACTTGATGATCCATCGGGACGACGGCGAAAAGTCAGCGTTCTCCATGGCCTCTGCGCCGGAAAGCGGCCGCGATCTGGAGATTCACGTGCTCGCTCGCGAAGCCAGTGCGCAAAATCTGATCAGTCAGCTGCAGCGCGATGGCATGGCACGGGTTGAACTGCCGTTCGGCGATACTCACCTGGGCGAACTGCCTGACGGGCCGCTGGTATTGATCGCGGCAGGCACCGGTATGGGGCAGATGCACAGCCTGATCGAGCATTGCCGCTCCAAGGGTTTTCCCTACCCGGTGCACGTGTACTGGGGAATGCGCCGTCCCGAGGACTTCTATCAGCTCACACACTGGGATGAATGGCAGACGCTGCCTAACCTGTTCCTGCACAGAATCGTCAGCGACCTGTGCGGTTGGGAAGGGCGTTGCGGAATGCTGCACGAGGCGGTCTGCGAGGACTTCAGCGATCTGAAATCCCTTTATGTGTACGCCAGCGGTTCTCCGGCAATGGTCTATTCGACGCTTGATGCACTGGTGCTCGCCGGCATGGACGCGCATCAGATGCGTGCCGATGTGTTCGCTTACGCGCCGAGGCCTTGAGGCCCAGGGCGTGCGAGCAGGATGTGGACAGAGGATTGCATGACTGTTTGTCAGATATCGGTTTTTCTGGCGTGACCCATGCGCTGACGGCCGAGTCTGAAAGTCACACTGCCTGCGATTCCGTCTGATTGTTCATTCGTTGTTGCCAGACCCGTTTCATGAGTGTTCAGCGTTGCACCGGCGTCAGTTGTGCTGGTGGGGGGAACCAGATGGGGAATCAAATCAATATCCTGGCGGAAGCCGTCCATGACGGTTTGGGGTTGTCTTACCCACCGGTCATCGACCTTGGGCCGAAACTGAGCCGCGAGCAGCTTCTCGCCTCCATCCACGCCACGATGAGCCGTCATCAAGGCGGCCCGATCTGGTTGTTCGCCTACGGGTCATTGATTTGGCGGCCCGAATGCAGCGCGGTCGAACGCCAGCGCGGGCGGGTTCACGGCTATCATCGCGGTCTCTATCTTTGGTCCCACGAACACCGTGGCACGCCAGAGCAGCCAGGGTTGGTGTTCGGTCTGGATCGCGGCGGCTCCTGCAGCGGATTTGCCTACCGGTTGCCCGAGGACAATATCGACGAGTCCCTGTTGGCGTTGTGGCAAAGAGAAATGCCCTTCCCGTCCTATCGCCCGCACTGGTTGAGCTGCCGACTTGAAGACGGCACCAAGGTGCAGGCTTTGGGATTTGTGCTGGAGCGTCATTTGCCCAGTTACGCTGGCAACCTGCCTGACAACGTGCTCACCCAAGTGCTGGCCAATGCCAGCGGACGATACGGAAGCACTTGGGAATACGTCGAACAAACCATCCGCGCACTGCGCACTCACGCCATGCCGGACTTGAGCCTTGAGGCACGGTTCAAGCGTTGCAGACCGGTGTTGTTGGCGATATAGCATCCGGTCACGATCTTTCGATCAGGCTTGCGCGCGAGACGCTAGACTGCAGTGAAACCCTCTGAGGAGTTAATCATGAGTGCTCGGCTTTCTCCGCTTGTGTCGGAGTTCGAATCAGAAGAGCAGGCTGCGCGTTATGACGCCTGGCTCCGCGCCAAGGTGCAGTCTTCGGTAGATGACCCACGACCTAACGTCGCTCATGATGAAGTCATGGCTCAGCTGAAAGCGAGACTGGCCACCAAAGGTCGAGTGCTCAATACCCGCGAAATCATTGTCCATCCGAATTACCTGGTTATCTACCGACTAACAAATCGGATCGAGATCCTGAGCGTCCTTCACGCTCGCCAGCAATACCCTTGAACGGACGTGGCTTGATCAGCGTACTGATCAAGCCTTTTTCGGTTGAGACTTAAGCCCTTTCTTCTCGCGACTGACTCGCCACCTGGGTATGCCGGAGCGTCGGCACCAGGAACGCTATCGCGAGGATGCAAGCGGACACCAGTAGCACGAAGCCGCCATCCCAGCCGAAATGGTCAACTGTGTAACCCATCAGTGCACTGGCAGCGACCGAGCCACCGAGATACCCGAACAGACCGGTGAAACCTGCTGCGGTACCAGCGGCTTTCTTCGGTGCCAACTCCAGCGCCTGCAAGCCGACCAGCATGACCGGACCGTAGATAAGGAAGCCGATCGAGACCAGAGCAATCATGTCGACGGTTGGGTTGCCTGGCGGGTTGAGCCAGTAGACCAGCGTCGCAACCGTCACCATTGCCATGAATACGATACCGGTCAGGCCACGGTTGCCGCGGAAGATCTTGTCGGACATCCAGCCGCACAACAGCGTGCCCGGAATGCCCGCCCACTCATAGAAGAAATACGCCCAGGATGTCTTGTCGACGTCGAAGTGTTTGGCTTCTTTCAAATAGGTAGGGGCCCAATCCAGCACGCCATAACGCAGCAAGTAGACGAATACGTTGGCCAGCGCGATGTACCAGAGCATCTTGTTGCGCAGGACGTATTTGACGAAGATTTCTTTGGCGGTGAATTCTTCCTCGTGGCTCGCGTCGTAGCCTTCCGGGTAGTCGTTCTTGTATTCCTCCACCGGCGGCAAGCCTACCGATTGCGGGGTGTCGCGCATGGTGACGAAGGCGAACAGAGCAACAAACAGCGCAACGGCCGCCGGGACATAAAACGCGGCGTGCCAGTCGTTGGTCCAGCCGAGCCCGAGCAGGAACAGCGGCCCGATCAAACCGCCGCCGACGTTGTGCGCTACGTTCCACACCGACACCACACCGCCACGTTCCTTTTGCGACCACCAATGCACCATCGTGCGCCCACTCGGCGGCCAGCCCATGCCTTGGGCCCAGCCGTTAATGAACAGCAAAATGAACATGATCGTCACACTGGACGTCGCCCAAGGCGCGAATCCGAACACGAACATGACCAGCGCGGAAATCACCAGCCCGAACGGCAGGAAATAGCGAGGGTTCGAGCGATCCGACACCAGGCCCATCAGGAATTTCGACAGGCCGTACGCAATGGCAATTGCAGAGATCGCCAGCCCCAGCTGACCCCGCGTGTAGCCCTCATCGATCAGGTAAGGCATGGCCAAGGAGAAATTCTTGCGCAGCAGGTAATAACCGGCGTAACCGAAAAAGATACCAGCGAAAATCTGCCAACGCAGGCGGCGATAGGTACTGTCGACACGCTCCGCAGGCAGCGGAGCCTGATGAGCGGCAGGTCGGAAAAAGGCAAACATCAAGGCACCCCGTTTTTTATATTGTTATGCGAATCCGAATATTACATTTTCGTTACAGAAAATAGGAAGGCTTCTCATCGGATAAAATCCCGT
>NZ_DASVUM010000182.1:0-21448 GCF_036387035.1 Pseudomonas sp.
CGACACCCTTTTGAGGTGTACTCCCTTAGCAGGGGAGCGCCTTCGGCCACTCGGCCAGCTCTCCGCAACACGGGGCGTATAATAACCACCCTTTTCCCCGTTTGCAAACCAAAAATTCAATAAAAATTAATGGCTTGGTTCTTCGCCCTTCTCTTTCTTTATACGCAGGTAAATCTCTTCGCGGTGAACGGCCACTTCCTTAGGCGCGTTGACCCCAATGCGTACTTGATTGCCTTTTACGCCGAGCACCGTCACGGTGATTTCACCATCACCAATGATCAGACTTTCCGCGCAACGGCGGGTCAGAATCAGCATACCTATCTCCTTACGGCTTACATTCGAGGGACCACAATCTGCATAGACAAACTGCATGGGCCCAAGCCGGGAGCGGCTGCAGGTCCATCCCTCAGTATCGACCAGCGCCGGAAAAAGAATAGTTCCTCGCTCACATCCAGTGCGAGCCGGCGCGGCCTAAACCGCGCCGGCTGCGCAAGGGTTATTCGCCCTGACGCGGTGCGTCGAGCTCGAACGCGGTGTGCAACGCGCGCACCGCCAGCTCCAGGTACTTCTCTTCGATCACCACCGACACCTTGATTTCGGACGTCGAGATCATCTGGATGTTGATGCTCTCCTTCGCCAGCGCTTCGAACATGCGGCTGGCAACGCCTGCGTGAGAGCGCATGCCCACACCGACGATGGATACCTTGGCGATCTTGGTGTCGCCAATGACTTCGCGGGCGCCAATTTCATTGGCCGTGTTCTGCAGAACTTGCAGCGCAGCCTGGTAATCATTGCGGTGCACGGTGAAGGTGAAATCGGTGGTGTTATCGTGCGAAACGTTCTGCACGATCATGTCGACTTCGATGTTCGCGCCGCTGATCGGGCCGAGAATCTTGAACGCAACACCCGGGGTGTCTGGCACGCCACGGATGGTCAGCTTGGCTTCGTCGCGGTTGAAGGCGATGCCCGAAATGATCGGCTGTTCCATGGATTCCTCTTCATCAATGGTAATGAGGGTGCCTGGACCCTCCTTGAAGCTGTGCAATACGCGCAGCGGGACGTTGTACTTGCCAGCGAACTCGACTGCGCGGATCTGCAGGACCTTGGAGCCAAGGCTCGCCATCTCCAACATTTCTTCGAAGGTGATCTTGTCCAGACGCTGGGCCTGCGAGACAACACGCGGGTCAGTCGTGTAAACGCCATCCACATCAGTATAGATCTGGCATTCGTCGGCTTTCAGTGCCGCAGCCAGTGCTACACCCGTGGTGTCGGACCCGCCACGACCCAGGGTCGTGATGTTGCCGTCTTCGTCGACGCCCTGGAAACCGGCGACCACCACCACACGACCAGCCTTCAGGTCAGCGCGAATTTTCTGATCGTCGATCTGCAGAATCCGCGCCTTGTTATGGGCGCTGTCGGTCAGGATGCGAACCTGATTGCCGGTGTACGACACGGCAGGAACGCCACGCTTGATCAGCGCCATGGCCAACAGGGCAATGGTGACCTGCTCGCCAGTGGACACAATGACATCCAGTTCACGCGGGACCGGCTGATCGTTGATCTGGCGGGCCAGGTCAATCAGGCGATTGGTTTCGCCGCTCATGGCCGACAGCACGATCACCAGGTCATCACCGGCATCGCGGAATTTCTTGACCTTGTCGGCCACCTGTTCGATGCGCTCGACCGAGCCCACCGAGGTGCCGCCAAACTTTTGTACGATTAAAGCCATCTCAAAGCCGCCTCAGCCCATGAAGGGCGCCCGTTATCATTCAAACCGCGAAGCGCCGGAGCCCGAACGACGGGCCCCGGGTGGGTCGACTTAAATACCTTGTTCGGCGAACGGAACAGCCAGTGCCAGCGCTGCTTGGAGTCCGGCAGCGTCAACGCCGCCACCTTGCGCCATGTCAGGACGACCACCGCCCTTACCGCCTACGGCGGCAGCCGCTTGCTTCATCAAATCACCGGCTTTGAGTTGGCCAGTCAGGTCTTTGGTGACGCCTGCCACCAGCACGACCTTGTCTTCATGCACCCCGCCGAGCAGGATCACTGCGCGGCCGAGCTTGTTCTTCAATTGGTCAACCAGGGCCAGCAGCGCCTTGCCATCCTGACCGTCGAGACGGGCAGCGAGGACCTTGACGCCCTTGACGTCCACTGCCGAGCCCGACAAGTCGTCGCCCGCAGCACTGGCCGCCTTGGCCTGCAGTTGTTCCAGTTGCTTTTCCAGCAGACGGTTGCGCTCGAGCACCGCCGACAGCTTGTCCAGCAGGTTGTCGCGATTGCCTTTGACCAGCGTCGCGGCTTCCTTCAATTGTTCTTCAGCCGCGTTCAGGTATTCCAGCGCTACGGCGCCGGTCACCGCTTCGATACGACGCACGCCCGCGGCCACACCGCTCTCGCTGACGATTTTGAACAGGGCGATGTCGCCGGTGCGGTTGGCGTGGATGCCGCCGCACAGCTCGACCGAGAAGTCGCCGCCCATGCTCAACACCCGAACGCTGTCACCATACTTCTCGCCGAACAGCGCCATGGCGCCCTTCTTCTTGGCGGTTTCGATGTCGGTCTCTTCGGTTTCGACGGCGGTGTTCTTGCGCACTTGGGCGTTGACGATGTCTTCAAGCGCCTTGATCTGCTCGGGCTTGATGGCTTCGAAGTGGCTGAAGTCGAAGCGCAGGCGCTGACTGTCGACCAGCGATCCCTTCTGCTGGACGTGATCGCCCAGCACCTGACGCAACGCCGCATGCAGCAAGTGCGTGGCGGAGTGGTTCAACGAAGTGGCCTGGCGAACTTCGGCCGCGACTTCGGTGCTGACGGTGCTGCCGACTTTCAGGCTGCCCGACACTTGAACGCCGTGGTGCAGGAACGCGCCGCCGGTTTTGGTGGTGTCGCTCACGTCGAAGCGTGCATCGCCTTCCGCGGTCAGATAACCGCTATCGCCGATCTGGCCGCCAGATTCGGCGTAGAACGGGGTCTGATCGAGGATCACCACGCCGTCCTCGCCTTCGTTCAGTTGCTCCACCGCAAGGCCGTCTTTATACAGCGCGACCACCTTGGCCTCGCCTGCCGTGGCGTTGTAGCCAGTGAACTGAGTGGCCACATCGACCTTGACCAGGCTGTTGTAGTCCATGCCGAAGGCGCTGGCGGAACGTGCGCGTTCGCGCTGGGCGTCCATCTCACGCTCAAAGCCTGCCTCGTCGAGGGTCAGGTTGCGCTCGCGTGCGATATCGCCGGTCAGGTCCATCGGGAAACCGTAGGTGTCGTACAGCTTGAACACCACTTCGCCCGGGACGACGGTGCCCTTCAGGTCAGCGAGATCCTGCTCGAGGATCTTCAAGCCTTGCTCCAGGGTCTTGGCGAACTGCTCTTCTTCAGCCTTCAGCACGCGCTCGATATGCGCCTGCTGGTTTTTCAGCTCGGGGAAAGCTTCGCCCATTTCCGCGACCAGTGCGGCCACGATCTGGTAGAAGAAGCTGCCGTTGG
The DNA here is from genome assembly GCF_036387035.1 of Pseudomonas sp. Classification (GTDB taxonomy): domain Bacteria; phylum Pseudomonadota; class Gammaproteobacteria; order Pseudomonadales; family Pseudomonadaceae; genus Aquipseudomonas. The sequence continues at coordinate 3,478 of NZ_DASVUM010000182.1, forward strand.
CGCCCAGCTTGTTGCCGTGACGGCAGGCGCGGCGAATGATACGGCGCAGCACATAGCCGCGGCCTTCGTTGGACGGCAGCACGCCATCGGCAATGAGGAAGCCGCACGAACGAATGTGGTCGGCGACGACTTTCAGGGATGCCTGACTGTCGTTGCTGCAACCGATGGCTTTCGCAGCAGCGGCCAGCAGGCTCTGGAACAGGTCGATTTCGTAGTTGGAATTGACGTGTTGCAGCACCGCGCTGACGCGCTCCAGGCCCATGCCGGTGTCGACCGAAGGCGCGGGCAGCGGGTGCAGAACGCCGTCGGCCGTGCGGTTGAACTGCATGAACACGTTGTTCCATATCTCGATGTAACGGTCGCCGTCTTCTTCCGGCGAACCCGGCGGGCCACCCCAGATGTCGGCGCCGTGGTCGTAGAATATCTCGGTGCAAGGGCCGCACGGGCCGGTGTCGCCCATGGTCCAGAAGTTGTCGGAGGCGTACGGCGCGCCCTTGTTGTCACCGATGCGCACCATGCGCTCGGCCGGCACGCCGATTTCCTTGGTCCAGATGTCGTAGGCTTCATCGTCCGAGGCGTAAACCGTGACCCAGAGTTTTTCCTTGGGCAGGTTCAACACACCGGTGAGGAAGGTCCAGGCGTAGGTGATCGCATCGCGCTTGAAATAGTCGCCGAAGCTGAAGTTGCCCAGCATTTCGAAAAAAGTGTGGTGACGCGCGGTATAGCCGACGTTTTCGAGGTCGTTGTGCTTGCCACCGGCACGCACGCACTTCTGGCTGCTGACGGCGCGGGTGTAGGCCCGCTTTTCCTGGCCGAGGAAGCAATCCTTGAACTGGTTCATGCCTGCGTTGGTGAACAGCAGGGTCGGGTCGTTGCCCGGGATCAGAGAGCTGGAGGCGACTCGGGTGTGGCCTTGCTCTTCGAAGAAGCGAAGGAAGGCTTCACGGATTTCTGCGCTTTTCATAGGTTCTTCCACGGGAACTGCGGCCTGGCACATGCATAGCGTCGTTCGACGCAGCGACGGCAAAGGGCCGCATTATATAGGCGTTGTACGCTCGGTACAGCGTGTTATTCGATAGAAACCGCCAATCGCGCCGATCGGTCGATCAGCGAACGCCAAATTCGGCAAACGCCGCCACCACCTTGTCCAGTTGCGCAGCGGTGACGTCCAGATGGGTCACCATTCGCAATCGAGGCGCGGCACTCAGCACGATACCGCGCTCGGCACACAGGGCTTTGAGCGACGCGGCGCGATCGCCGACCTGCACGTAAACCATGTTGGTTTGCACCGGCTCGACGTCAAAGCCGAGGTCCCTGAGCGCCTTGCCCAGGGCGGTGGCGTTGGCATGATCGTCGGCCAGTCGCTCAACCTGATGCTCCAGCGCATACAGCCCTGCTGCCGCCAACAGGCCGGCCTGACGCATGCCGCCGCCAACCATCTTGCGCAGGCGCCGGGCCTTGGCGATGAACTCGACCGAACCGCACAACACCGACCCAACCGGCGCGCCCAGCCCTTTGGACAAGCACACCGACACCGAATCGAAATGCCGGGTGATTTCCCGCGCGTCCACGCCCAGCTTGACGGAGGCGTTATACAGACGTGCGCCGTCGAGGTGCAGGCCCAAGCCTTTTTCATAGGTGAATGCCCGGGCCGCCTCCAGGTACGCCATGGGCAGGACCTTGCCCTGCATGGTGTTTTCCAGCGCCAGCAAGCGGGTGCGGGCGAAATGAAAGTCGTCTGCCTTGATGGCGGACGCGACCTGATTCAGGTCCAGTGACCCGTCTGCCTGGTTGTCCAGGGGCTGGGGCTGTATCGAGCCGAGCACCGCCGCGCCGCCGCCCTCGTATTTGTAGGTGTGCGCCTGCTGGCCGACGATGTATTCGTCGCCGCGCTCGCAGTGGGCCATCAGGCCAAGCAGGTTGCTCATGGTGCCGGTCGGCACGAACAGCGCGGCGGCAAAACCAAGGCGGTCCGCCAGCCACGACTCCAGCCGATTGACCGTCGGGTCTTCGCCATACACGTCATCGCCAAGGGGCGCGCTGGCCATGGCGTCGCGCATGCCAGCCGAAGGTTGGGTCACGGTGTCACTGCGCAGATCGATAACCGTCACGAGCAAGCTCCCTACACATTAAGTTCAAGCCTCAGTTCTAAGGCCCGGGGCAACGATAATCAAGGCTTGCGGGAGGAATGCCAAGTCGGCTTATAAGAAAAGGTGATGAATACCATCAGAAAGGCTCCAAGCAAACGCGCAAAATCTATGTTACAAACTGCACGCCGACGGAAAATGCCGTCGGCAACGTTCTCAGGGCGGGGTGCGATTCCCCACCGGCGGTAATGACGCGCAATGCGTCTAGCCCGCGAGCGCTTGCAGCGAGGTTGTCCTCGGTGCAAGGTCAGCAGACCCGGTGTGATCCCGGGGCCGACGGTCATAGTCCGGATGAAGAGAGAACGGGATTGGCACAACAGGATCGTTTCGAGACGATTCCAGGCGCTTGGCGTCGCGAACGGTTTCGTACGGTCTTTGGCATCCCATTCGATCCAAAACGCCCTGTTTTTTTCATTAAACAGGAGTCAGAACACATGCAACCTACCGCCATTCACGCTCACGAGCGCGTCGCTTTCATTCAAGCCTGCTGGCACAAGGAAATCGTCGATCAGGCGCGCAAGGGCTTTGTCGCCGAGATGGCTCAGCACGGTTACGCCGAGACCGACATCGATTTCTTTGAAGTCGGCGGCGCCTTCGAAATCCCGCTCCACGCCAAATTGCTGGCCAAATCCGGTCGCTACGGCGGCGTTGTGGCTGCCGGTCTGGTGGTCGACGGCGGCATCTACCGTCACGAGTTCGTGGCGCAATCGGTAATCAGCGCACTGATGCAGGTTCAGCTGGAAACCGAAGTACCGGTGTTCTCCGTGGTGCTGACCCCGCATCATTTCCATGCCGGTGAAGAGCATCAGAAGTTCTTCTTCGATCACTTCGTGCACAAGGGCCAGGAAGCGGCAAAGACCTGCGCTGACACGCTGACCAAGCTGCGCGCCGTACGTCGAGTGGGTGAGGTGCAGAAAGCGGCGGGTTGATTTGCATCCGAAGATCAAGATCAACTGCTTCCCGGCTGAAGCCGGTCCTATAGACCTACCGCGTTCCCACTGTAGGACTGGCTTTAGCCGGGAAGAGGCCGGTTTAATCGCTACGCATTTCATTGAATGCTGGCGCTGCCCTTAGTCGGACCGGCTTCAGCCGGGAAGAGGCCAGCATGACCGCCATCAGACCAGCGCCTCATCGGTCGCTGGCACGATCAGGATGCCCGCCCTCAGCCCGTTTTTGACGTTCGGGTTGGGGAAGATGATCCGGGCGCCCTCTTCTTCTATCACCCAGCGTGAGTCGGCCAGGTCTTCGGCCAGCACGTAGCCTTTTTCCAGTTCTGTGAAGTTTTCGATGTCCGCCGGCAGGTGCAGATGGAAGGCGTCGCTGTGCTTGATGATTTCCCGGGCGACGCTGAACAACTGCAACCCGTTCAGATCAGCGGCTGCGTCGGTTTCGGTGCCGGCAATCAGCTGTTCGAGGCAAGCCTTCAGCTTGTCGAGATTGACCTGCTGGTTCTGCCCGAACGGGCGTGCCTTGCCCAGCTCCAGGGTGAAGGCTTCGGCGTCTAGCTTGTCGTAGGTGTAAGCGCTGAACACGATCGAGGACTTGTTCTGCAGTAGCACGGCTTGCATGCCCGCCGTGCGCAGCCGGGCGAGTTCGCGACGCGAATGGGCGCGCCCTTCTTTCCAGGGGTACAGCGCGAACTGCTCGATTTTGGAGCCGCGAATCGCGGTGTGCAGGTCGTAATGCAGGCGATAGCGGCCGGGAATATTGAAGAAGCTTGCGGCCAGCCGTTCGAGTTCGCAGGCACGCAGGGCTTCGCTGCCGCCGCTGTGCTCATGACGCCCGTTGAACAGCCGGTTAACGTCCTGCTCGACGTAGCGCTCGCCGCGACGCATCGCTTCGGGGTTGCCGAACAGGAACAGAATGCGCGCGCGAGGCTTGAGTTCGCCTCGGGCGATGGCATGAATCAGCGCGTCGAGCAGTTCGATGGGCGCGGTTTCATTGCCGTGAATGCCGGCGGACAGCAGCAGGTCAGTGCCATTGTCACGCGCCTCGGGGGGCCGCACTTCCAGCGCCCCCTCGGCCAACCAGCGCATGCGAACGCCATCGACGGTCAGCTGAGTCTTTTCAGCAGGTTCGCGACCCGCGAGGGTCAGTTCAAGCAGTTTGCCGAGGGCGAGCATGTCGGGTTTCCTGAGCAGGCTTAGTCGTGATTGCAATCTGGGCCGTGCACGTGGCCCTCTTCGTCGTCGCCGCTCATATCAGCCGGTTCCATTTCCAGCTGCAGGCTGACCAGGTTGGTCGCCAGGGGACGCAGCAGCAGGTTGGCGTATTCGGCATCGCCTTCTTCGACATCGACGCCGATCAGCAACTGACCACGGCCGTCCTGTTGAATCCACACCTCTTTGCCCTGCCAGATAACGGCAAGACGGGTGCAGGAAGTTTCCAGCTGAGTGCCGTCGGTGTCTTCGAGGATCAAACGCAGCGCGTCGGTCATGGCAAAGCTCTCTCTGTAATAGCAAAAACATCGTCGCCTGACGCCGCTCGGGCGCAGGCGTAACGGAGGGGGTGCATCAGGTGATCTGGAAAGGATAGACCGCGCCCAGTTTCAGGTGCTGCGTCAGTTCGTCCAGCGCGGTACGGCATTCTGTCAGCAGCTGCGGATCGGCCAGATCACTGTCGCTCATGCGGTCGCGATAGTGTTTGTCGACCCACTGCGTCAGCGTGTCGTACAGCGGCGCGGTCATGATAACGCCTGGATTGACGGCCGCCAGTTCGGTTTCATTGAGCGCCACGCGAAGACGCAGGCACGCCGGCCCGCCGCCGTTCTGCATGCTCTGCTTGAGATCGAACACCTTGACCTCGTGGATCGGGCTCGCGTCCGCCAGCAGATGTTGCAGGTAATTCCACACGCGCTCATTGCTGCGGCACTCTTCCGGCACGATCAGCAGCATCGAACCGTCCGCCTGCGACAGCAGCTGACTGTTGAACAGGTACGAACGCACCGCGTCCTCCACGCCCACTTCACTGCGCGGCACGCAGATGGGCTGGAAACGACCGCCACGACGCGCGAGTTTCTCGTGCAGCTCGGCCAGCATCGTGTCCGTATGGAGAAACGCGTCCTCGTGATAGAACAGGACCTCGCCGTTGCCCACCGAGATCACGTCGTTATGGAACACGCCCTGATCGATCACGACCGGGTTCTGTTGGGCGAAAACCACGCCCTCCTCGCTCAGCCCATGCAGACGCGCAACGGCCTGGGAGGCTTCGAGGGTCTGGCGTGCCGGGTATTTCTGCGGTGCGGGGAAACGGCTGTCGAACGCGGCGCGGCCGAAGACGAAAAACTCCACGCCGGGCTCACCGTAGCTGCGGCAGAAACGCGTGTGGTTGGCTGCGCCTTCGTCGCCGAACTGGGCAACGGCAGGCAGCGCGGCGTGATGGGCGAAATGCTGCTGATTGGCAAACATTGCGCCCAACACGCGGCTGGTGGTCGGGTGCTCGATGCTGCGGTGATATTTGCAGTTGAGGTTGGCGGCGGTGAAATGCACCCGTCCGTCTGCCGTGTCGGCACTCGGGCTCACCGTGGCGGCGTTGGCCACCCACATGCTCGACGCCGAGCAGCTGGCCGCCAGCAGCGGCATCGACTCTTTGGCGGCGCGCTCGATGACCTCTGCGTCGCTGCCACTGAAGCCGAGCTTGCGCAGACCCGCCACGTCGGGGCGTTCCTGCGGGGCGAGTACGCCCTGGGTGAAACCCATCTCCATCAGCGCTTTCATCTTGGCCAGCCCCTGCAAAGCGGCCTCGCGCGGATTGGAGGCCTGCTGGCAGTTGTTCTGGGACGCGACGTTGCCGTAGGACAGCCCACCGTAGTTATGGGTCGGCCCCACTAGACCGTCAAAATTGACTTCACAGGATTTCATCGGTGAGGCTCCGTGGATCTGTTTTTATAAACATCAAAAGTCGTGTGGCAACGCTGCAATGACCGCTAAGACGCGTCACTTGTAGGAGCCGGCTTGCTGGCGAAGGGGGCAGCCCTGACATCCCGTTCCCGACCGCCCCAACGCGTTCGCCAGCAAGCCGGCTCCTACAGTCCGTGTTCGCCGCTGCGACAGATAGTCAACTGCGCGCCATGCAGACTCAGTTCAGCGTGACGCCGGGCGTGAGGCTGGCAGGCAGTGACAGGGTTTCCGTCTCCAGCGACGCTACCGGGTACGCGCAATAATCCGCCGCGTAATACGCGCTGGCACGATGGTTACCCGAAGCGCCAACGCCACCAAACGGCGCCGTACTCGCCGCGCCGGTCAGTTGCTTGTTCCAGTTCACGATGCCCGCCCGGCTTTGCAGCCAGAAGTGCTGATAGCGCGCCTGAGAATCCGACAACAGCCCCGCCGCCAGGCCGTACTGCGTGGCGTTGGCTTCCTGAATAGCGGCGTCGAAGTCAGCGTAGCGAATGACCTGCAGCAGCGGGCCAAACAATTCCTCGTCCGCCCGATCCGCCACGTCGCTGACGTCGATGATGCCCGGCGTCAGCAGCGCCGATTGCGCGGCAGGCTGGGTCATTTCCAGCAACGCAACCGCACCGTTGGCCAGCATCACTTCCTGGGCATCGAGCAGCGCGCGGGCAGCGGCAAGGGAAATCACCGAGCCCATGAACGGCGCCGGCTGTTGATCGAAGGCGCCGACCTGAAGCGTCGAGGTCACCTCGACCAGCCGAGCCAGAAACGCATCGCCCCACGCCCCTTGCGGGATCAGCAGACGGCGAGCGCAGGTGCAGCGCTGCCCCGCGGAGATGAACGCCGACTGAATCACGGTGTAGACCGCGGCATCGACGTCGGCGACCTGATCGACCACCAGCGGGTTATTGCCGCCCATTTCCAGGGCAAGGATCTTGTCCGGGCGGCCAGCGAACTGTTGGTGCAGGGAATTCCCGGTGCGACTCGACCCGGTGAAAAACAAGCCGTCAATGCCGGAATGGCCGGCCAGGGCGACGCCAGTGTCCCGCCCGCCTTGCAGCAGATTGAGCACGCCGGCCGGCAGACCGGCTTCGATCCAGCACTGCACCGTCAGCTCGGCGACTTTGGGGGTCAGTTCGCTGGGCTTGAATACCACGGCATTGCCTGCCAACAGCGCAGGAACGATGTGGCCGTTGGGCAAGTGACCCGGGAAGTTGTAAGGACCGAACACCGCCACCACGCCGTGGGGCTTGTGCCGCAGCACGGCGGTTGCGTCGCCCAGCGGGCCGCTCTTCTCGCCCGTCCGCTCGCGGTAGCTCTGAATTGAAATCGCGACCTTGTTGGCCATGCTCGTGACTTCGGTCGCCGATTCCCACAGCGGCTTGCCGGTTTCCTCACCGATGCAACGGGCGATTTCATCGGCGCGGGTCTTCAACGCAGCGGCGAAGGCTTCGAGCACGGCAATGCGTTCGTCCAGGCTGCACGTTGCCCAGGCTGGAAAGGCCTTGCGTGCGGAGCTGACAGCGGCGTCTACCTGTTCAGCCGTCGCGCTTTTGCCCGACCAGATCACCTGCTGGGTCACCGGGTTCAGGGACTCGAATGCGTCGCCCTTGCCGTCCTGCCAGGCACCGGCGATATACAAAGTGTTCATCAGATACTCTCCCGGGCAGGCGACAGTGGCACGGCGCGGACCTGATCACCGGCACTGAGGCGCAAGCGCTTGGCCGTCTGCGGATCAACCACCAGGGTCCCGGCAGCGAGACGTGCGGGGGCGGCAGTCACGCGGCAATCTTCGCGCTTGCGGTTATGGATAAGGAATGGCGTTGCGTCGTCGCCCGGCGTACCGACCGCCAGCACCAGCGCCTGGCTGTCGCGGACCGCGCGGATCTTGCTGGTCTCGCATTCAATGGCCGGGCCGGCGTCGAAGATGTCGACGTAACCCTGGTAGCTGAAGCCTTCGGCCTTGAGCATGCTCAGCGCCGGCTCGGTGCTGACGTGCACGCGGCCAATGACCTCGCGCGCGGCTTCTGAAAGGAAGCAGCTGTACAGCGGAAATTTGGGCATCAGCTCGGCGATGAAGGCGCGGTTGCCGACCCCGGTGAGGTAGTCGGCCTGGCTGAATTCCATCTTGAAGAAATGCCGACCCAGGCTTTCCCAGAAAGGCGAGTGGCCTTGCTCGTCCGAGATGCCGCGCATCTCGGCGATGGTCTTGGTGCCGAACAACTCCGGGAATTCGGCAATGAAGAGCATCCGCGCCTTGGACAGCAAACGGCCGTTGAAGCCATTGCGGTAGTCGGCGTGCAGGAACAGTGAGCACAGCTCGGAGTTGCCGGTGAGGTCGTTGGCCAGAAACAGCGTGGGGATCTCGCGGTAGATGTTCAGCTCTTGAGATGCGCTGACCGTCAAGCCCACCCGGTAGTTGTACCAGGGCTCGCGCAGGCCCACGGCGCCGGCAACGGCGGAAATACCGACCACTTTCTCGTCGTCATCTTCAAGCACGAACAGGTAGTCGGCGTCGCCCCGTCCGGCCTCGCCACGAAAGGTTTTCTCGGCCCAGCCGACCCGATGTGCCAGACGCTCTTCATTGGCCGGCAACGTGGTCAGGCCTGCACCTGTACTGCGCGCCAGCTTGATCAGCGCCGGAAGGTCACTGCTGCGTACGGGACGAACGATCATGCTTTCTCCTCAAGCCGGTGGCTCTGCACCCCACCGGCGAACTCGCTAACCTGCATTACGGCGTCGGCCTGCCACTGCAGCGCCAGTCCACCGTCAATTCATCTCGCCAAACGTGACCGGCCTGTCAAACCGCGACGATGCGCACGCTGGCGCCCTCGCCGACACCCAGCGCTTCGGCCGCGGCCAGGCTCAGTGCCACCGGCTTGCCGGGCACCCAGTCCAGTTCGAGCATGACTGCGCGGTAGTCCTGCAATTGGCCATTGGAAACCAGATAAGGCCGCCCGCCTTTCACCGCATCACCGCTGCTGACCGTGTCGACCTTGACCGGCACGACGCGGCTCTGGGCGATCGAGCGGATGCCGGACACGCGCGCATGCAGGGTCGGCCCCCCGTCGAAGATGTCGATGTAATGATCGGTCTCGAAGCCTTCGCGCATCAGGATGTCGAAGGTGATCTGCGCGCGCGGATGGACCTGGCCCATGGCTTCCTGCGCTTCATCGGGCAGCAGCGGCACGTAGATCGGGTAATGCGGCATCAGTTCTGCGAGGAAGGTCCGGCTCTTGAGCCCGCACAGACGCTCGGCCTCGGCGTAATTGATGTCGAAGAAATTGCGCCCGATGGCGTCCCAGAACGGCGAGTCGCCGTGGTCGTCGCTGTATCCGACGATCTCGGTGACCACCGAATCGGCAAAGCGCTCGGGGTGGCTGGCGACGAACAACAGGCGGCCGCGAGAGTTGAGCTCCGACCACAGCGTGCCAACCAGTTCAGGCAGCACGTAGAAGCTGGTCAGCAGGCTGTTGCCGGTGAGGTCGTGACACTGCGAGAGCACGTGAATCTTGTTGTGGATCTTCAGTTCGCGCGAGGCGTGGACGAAGGTTTCGTTGCGAAAGCTGTAGAACGGTTCGGAGTAACCCGCCGAGGCGACAATTCCGGAACAGCCCACCAGACGGCCGGACTCCGTGTCTTCGAGGACAAAGAAGTAGGTTTCCTCGCCATTGAAGCTCACTTCAGCGGCGAACGACGCTTCGGAAGCAGCAATTTTGTCACCCAGACGTCCAGCGTCATCCGGCAGGGACGTGACACCAATCGGGCTGTCTGCCGCGAGTCGTTGAACCTCGCTCAGATCCGCCATTTGCGCGGGGCGCATCACCAGCATGGTGTCACTCCTTGAGAAAAAATCGGGCCGCTTTAACGGCAATAAGAAAAGGTGCTGCCTTGCTACGATCCGTAGGAGCCGGCTTGCTGGCGAACGCGTCGGGTCAGTCGACAATGATGTCGCTGATGAAACACAGGTTCGCCAGCAAGCCGGCTCCTACAACCAGCATGGTTTTAAGCCCCGGTCAGCTTGGCAACCGCACGTTCGAAGCGGTTCAGGCCTTCTTCGATGTCGGCATCTTCAACCACCAGACTCGGCGCGAAACGCACGACGTCGGGACCGGCCTGCAGCACCATCACGCCTTCCTGCTCGGCGGCGTTGAAGAAATCCTTGGCCTTGCCCTTCCAGGCGTCGGTCAATACGCAACCGATCAGCAGGCCCATGCCGCGGACCTGGCTGAACACGCCGTACTGCTGGCCGATTTTTTCCAGACGGGCCTTGAACAGGGCGTGCTTGGCGTTGACGCCAGCCAGCACCTGCGGGGTGTTGACCACATCGATGACCGCCTCGCCCACCGCGCACGCCAGCGGATTGCCGCCGTAGGTGGTGCCGTGAACGCCCACCGCCAGATGCTTGGCGAGCTTTTCGGTGGTCAGCATGGCCGCCATCGGGAAGCCGCCGCCGATGCTTTTTGCGCTGGAGAGGATGTCAGGCGTCACGCCGTAATGCATGTAGGCAAACAGGTGGCCGCTACGGCCCATGCCGCTCTGCACTTCATCGAAGACCAACAGCGCGTTGTGCTCGTCGCACAATGCGCGCGCGCCTTGCAGGTACTCGAGTTCGGCAGGCAGTACGCCGCCCTCACCCTGAATCGGCTCGAGCACGACCGCGCAGGTCTTGTCCGAGACGGCCGCTTTCAGCGCGTCCAGATCATTGAAGGGAACGTGAGTGATGCCGGTGATTTTCGGGCCAAACCCGTCGGAGTATTTCGGCTGACCGCCGACACTCACGGTGAACAGGGTGCGACCGTGAAAGCTGTTCAGCGCCGCAACGATTTCGTACTTGTCCGGGCCGTACAGATCGTGGGCCACGCGACGCGCCAGCTTGAACGCGGCTTCGTTGGCTTCGGCGCCGGAGTTACAGAAGAACACGCGATCGGCGAAGGTGGCGTCGACCAGCTTTTTGGCAAAGCGCAGCGCCGGCTCGTTGGTAAATACGTTGGAGACGTGCCACAGCTTGTTGGCTTGTTCGGTCAGTGCACCGACCAGCGCAGGGTGCGCGTGGCCCAGCACGTTGACCGCGATGCCGCCGGAGAAGTCGATCAATTCACGGCCCGACTGATCCCAGACACGAGAGCCCTGGCCACGGACAGGGATGAACGCTGCCGGGGCATAGTTGGGGACCATCACCTGGTCGAAATCGGTACGTTGCACCGGTACTTGCTCAACGGACATCGGAGTCTCCTGAAGAGGAACGCCTGCCTGGGACTGGCGAGCGATGGAAGGATTGTAAGGACTGGTGAGGGCCGGGCCTTGCCGCCAAGCGACAACTTCTTACAGCGCCAAACCGGCTTTTTCCGGGGTTTGCGGCAATGCGACAAATTGCGTCACAAAGGCGCAGTTTAAACGTTGGCGCGCCGTTGAGGCACTGCCGAAGCGAAACTGGCCGAGCGGATTTTTCAACCGCGCTCGGCAGGCACCGACGACAGTTCGAAGGGGCTGCTGCTGCGGCGCTGGTTGCGGTCTTCGCGCGGGGTGGCGCCAAAGAAATTGCGGTAGGCGCTGGAAAAGTGCGGCCCGGAGGAGAACCCGCACGACAGGCCGATCTGGATGATCGATTTGCTGGTCTGCATGAGCATCTGCCGCGCTTTGTTCAGGCGCAGTTCGAGGTAGTACTGACTCGGCACGCGGTTGAGGTACTGCTTGAAAATGCGTTCCAGCTGACGTCGGGACACGCACACGTGCTGAGCGATTTCGTCGGTGGTCAGCGGCTCTTCAATGTTGGCTTCCATCAACAGCACGGCCTGGGTCAGTTTCGGGTGGCTGGAACCCAGACGGTTCTGCAGCGGAATCCGCTGGCGCTCGCCGCCTTCACGAATGCGCTCCACCACCAGTTCTTCCGACACCGCGCCTGCCAGTTCGGCGCCGTGATCGCGGGCCAGTACCGCCAGCAGCAAATCCAGCACCGACATGCCACCGCAGGCCGTCAGGCGATCGCGGTCCCAGTCGAACAAATGACTGGTGGCGATGACCTTGGGAAAGCGCTCGGCGAAATCGTCCTGCCAGCGCCAGTGCACGGCTGCCCGGTAACCGTCGAGCAGACCCAACTGGGCCAGCGGATAAACGCCGGCCGACAACCCGCCGATCACGCAGCCGGCGCGGACCAGTTGCTTGAGCGCGCCACCGAGGGTCGACGACATCGGCGCCGGCGGCTCATCGGCCAGCAGAAACAACTTCTGAATGCCTTCCAGACGCCCCACCCACGGCTCGCCCGGCAACTGCCAGCCAGCACTGTCAACGGGCGGCTCGGCCTGCAGAAACGTCAATTCGTAAACCACTTCGGGGTGAACGCGTTGAGCAACACGCAGGGCTTCCTCCGCCAGCGCCAGCGTCAAGGCTTTGGTGCCGGGCCAGATGAGAAATCCGATTCGATGGGCAGTCATGGCGTGCAATCCGCAACGTGTCGCTAAAAGGGGTCGCACGCCGGGCGTGCGATAGGAATCTGTAACGTTCAGTCACTGGCTGCGGTCTGTGTGGACGCGCAGCATGAACCGTTCCGAAGCAAAACGCACCGCTGAAACGTGGCGGGCGGGTTACTTCAAACTGCCGGACAAGAACTGCTGCAAGCGCTCCGATTTCGGGTTGACCAGCACTTCACGCGGGTCACCGCTCTCTTCGACCAGGCCCTTGTGCAGGAAGATCAGCTGGTTCGACACTTCACGGGCGAAGCCCATTTCGTGGGTGACGACCACCATGGTCCGGCCTTCCTGGGCCAGTGCCTGCATGACCTTCAGCACATCACCAACCAGCTCGGGGTCCAGTGCCGACGTCGGTTCGTCAAACAGCATGACTTCCGGCTCCACCGCCAGCGCCCGGGCAATCGCCACCCGCTGCTGCTCACCGCCGGACATGTGCCCCGGATAAGCATCCTTGCGGTGGTAGACGCCGACCTTGTTCAGATAATGCTCGGCCTTCTCCAGCGCTTCCTTCTTCGGCACGCCCAAGACATGCACGGGGGCCTCGATGATGTTTTCCAGCGCGGTCATGTGCGACCACAGGTTGAAATGCTGAAACACCATCGACAGGCGCGAACGCATGCGCTGCAGCTGTTTGGGGTCCGCAGCCTTCAGCCCGCCGTCCTTGTTGGAGACCAGCTTCAGTTCTTCATTGTTGAGCAGGATGCGCCCGGATTTGGGTTGTTCCAGCAAATTGATGCAGCGCAGAAAGGTACTCTTGCCCGAGCCGCTGGAGCCGATGATGCTGATGACATCACCGGCCTTTGCGGTCAGCGAAACGCCTTTGAGCACTTCGTGACTGCCGTAGCACTTGTGCAGGTCCTGGACTTCCAGTTTGTTCATGATGTCGGTTCTCACAAGTAATCAGTCACTGAGCAGGCGGCCGCTGCGCAACGGCGTGCGGCCGGCCACTTTGGCCATCCAGAAACCCGGCTGGGCGTAACGCAGTTTTTCGATAGCGAACAGCACTCCGGCGGTGCCGGCACAGACCGTGGTGGCACGATCCGTCAGCGGGTCGATGACCTCGAACAGCGCCTCGCCGGGCTCGACCCACGCTCCCGCCGGACGTAAGAAGGTCAGCACGCCGGGATGCGGCGCGTAAATCATTTCGGTGCCTTCGAACGGCATCCCCTCGCAGGCTTCATGGCTCGGCTGCGGCCACTCGCCACTGATCAGGCCCTGCTCGGCCAGGAACGCCAGAATGCCCTCGGCATACGCCTCGGCTTCGGCCTTGCCGGTGTTGGCCTGACCGCCCAGCTCCAGGGTCGTCGCCAGACAGGCCAGCGGGATCTGCGCGTCGGGAAACTGCTTGGCCAGACGCAGCCAAGGCAGCGAACAGGCTTCATCGAACGAACTGCCGCCGGAATCTTCGGCCAGCAGCGCCACGCTTACGCCCAGGTGCGCCGACAGCGACCGCCATTGCGGCCAGTGCTGCGGCAAGGCGTACATGTGCAGCGAAGCGTCGGTGTCGCAATGCAGGTCCAGCACCACGTCGGCGGTGCAGGCGTGGCTCAACAGAACGCGCTGCATCCCGGCCAGCTCGCTGCCGGCAGGGGACAGTTGCCCGATTACGTCGGCCATGGCCTGACGGATCAGTTTGATGTTGGCGTGCGGGTCGTCGCCAAGCTTGCCCGCCAGCGCCTCGGCCACCGGCTCGCTCAGCTCGGTGAAATCGCGATTGAAGTTCTTGCCGCTGCCGTATTCAAAACGACCCTGGTGGTTGCCCTGCAGCAACTGGCCCAGGCCTATGGGATTGGCAACCGGCACCAGTTCCACGATGCCATTGAGCAGCCCTTGTTCTTCCAGCCGGGTCAGGCGTTTTTTCAATTCCCATGCGGTGCGCATGCCCGGCAGCTCGTCGGCGTGCAGGCTGGCCTGAATGTAGGCCTTGCGCTCGCCCTGACCGAAACGGAACACGCTCAAGGTGCGCTGGGTGCCGAGGTTGCCCCACGGCAGATCGTGATCGATGCGCTGCATATCAGTGCTTCCTCGGGGCCAGGTAACTGAGCCAGCGGCGCTCGGCCAGCTTGAACAGTTTCACCAGAATGAACGTCAGGCACAGGTAGAACACGCCCGCCGTGATGTAGGCCTCGAACGGCAGGTAAAACTGGGCATTGACGGCGCGCGCCGCACCGGTGATGTCCATCAACGTGACAATGGACGCCAGACTGGTGGTCTGCAGCATCATGATCACTTCGTTGCTGTATTGCGGCAGCGCACGGCGCAGGGCCGACGGCAGCAGGATGCGGCGGTACATCTTGGCTTTGGACATGCCGATCGCGCGCGCCGCTTCGATCTCGCCCGGCGGGGTGGACTTGAGGCTACCGGCGATGATTTCAGCGGTGTAGGCGCTGGTGTTGATGGCGAAGGCCAGGCAGGCGCAGAAGGTTGCGCTCGACAGCCACGGCCACAATACGCTTTCACGCACCGCTTCGAACTGCGCCAGCCCGTAGTAGATCAGGAACAACTGCACCAGCATCGGCGTGCCGCGAATGACGTAGGTGTAGCTCCACGCCAACAGGTTGACCCAGGCGCTTTTCGACACGCGCATCAGGCCAAGGGGCAGCGCAGCGAGCAGACCGAAAAACAGCGACAGCGCGAGCAATTTGAGGGTGATCAGCACACCACCCAGGTACAGCGGAAGACTTTCCCAGACGACGTTGTAATCGAAGATCATAGGTCTGCCACCCTTACGCCGGCCGAGTAACGTTTTTCGACGAAGCGCAGTACCAACAGCGAGACGCTGGTAATCACCAGGTACATGGCCGCGACTGCGAGGAAGAACGTGAAGGGTTCGCGGGTGGCATCGGCCGCCTGCTTGGCCTTGAACATCATGTCCTGCAGACCGACCACGGAAATCAGTGCGGTGGCCTTGGTCAGCACCAGCCAGTTATTGGTGAAACCGGGGATCGCCAGACGAATCATCTGCGGCACCAGGATGCGGAAGAACACCCGGCCACTGCTCATGCCGTAAGCCATGCCCGCTTCGGCCTGCCCTTTTGGGATGGCCATGAATGCGCCACGGAACGTTTCCGACAAGTACGCGCCGAAAATGAAACCCAGCGTGCCGATGCCGGCAAGCAGCGGGTTCAGGTCAATGTAGTCGTCGTAACCAAGCAACGGCGCGACACGATTGAGCAGGTCTTGACCGCCGTAGAAAATCAGCAGGATCAGCACCAGATCGGGGATGCCGCGGATCACGGTGGAATACAGATCGCCCAGCCACGCCAGCCAGCGCACCGGCGACAACCGCAATGCCACGCCGATCAGGCCGAGCACGATCGCCAGCGCCATGGAGCACAGAGCGAGCTGCAAGGTCAGCCATGCACCGTCGAGGATGACGGCTCCGTAACCTTTCAACATGTTGTTTGGCCCTCAAGCGCGGGATAGAAAAATGGCGCAGTCAGTCGGCGCGGTGACCGGCTGATTGCGCCATTGACGGCTTCAAACCACGTTACTTGCCGTAGATGTCGAAGTCGAAGTACTTGTCCTGAATGGCTTTGTATTTGCCGTTGGCACGAATGCCCGCGATGGCCGCGTTGAGCTTGTCCAGATCAGCCTTGTCGCCCTTGCGTACGGCAATACCAACGCCGTCGCCGAAGTAGTTGACGTCGGTGAAGGCCGGGCCGACGAAAGCGTAGCCTTTGCCCGATTCGGTGTTCAGGAAACCGTCCTGCAGCAGGGTGGCGTCAGCCACGGTGCCATCGAGACGACCGGCGCCGATGTCCAGGTAGACTTCGTTCTGCGAGCTGTAGGGTTTGATTTCAGCACCCAGCGGGGCGAGGACTTCCCGGGCGAAACGTTCGTGGATCGAGCCACGCTGCACGCCGATGTTCTTGCCCTTGAGTTCGGTCAGGGCGTCGCTGACGACCGTGCCCTGCTTCATGACCAGACGGGCCGGGGTGTTGTAGTACTTGTTGGTGAAATCGACCGACTTCTTGCGGTCTTCGGTGATCGACATCGAGGACAGGATGGCGTCGATCTTGCGCACTTTCAGCGCCGGGATCAGGCCGTCGAACTCTTGCTCGACCCACACGCACTTGACCTTCATTTCCTCGCACAGGGCGTTGCCGATGTCGTAGTCGAAGCCGACGATGCTGCCGTCCGGCGCCTTCGAAGCAAACGGAGGGTATGCCGCTTCGATGCCGATTTTCATGGGCTTTTCATCGGCGAATGCGGGTTGTGCCAATACGGACATTGCCAGCGCACCCAGCAGCATGAGCTTTTTCATTTCTTGGAACTCCATCGGTATAACGCGACAAATGGCAGTGAGCGAGACGCTCAATGAACAGGAGGAATCAGAAATTGCGACGCGAGGTCCCTACGGGTTTGAACCCGACAAGCCTTCGGCGAGTGGTCGGCATTTTAGCGGCAGGCTGAAAGTCGATATTTCTTCAATGCGACAACTAGTTACAGAAGCACATGAAAACGCATTCAGCGCGATTGACATCCAAAAAGCTTTATGCAAGTGCCAGAGATGGCAAACCTATCAACGAAGCAAATAACGCGCCCATTATTGGCAAAGCCTTCTAATCCGGCAAGTCCAGCGTGGAAATGGGTTTATCCGACCCGATGAAATGCGCGGTATTCGGGTGGAAACGCCCCAGGTTGGGGCGCGAGGTTACCGGGTCGGGTGTGAGGTAACAAATCGATATTTCCCGATTCTTTGCTAGTCCTTAGCGAGTTCAAGAGCATCTGCCTAACGGCAGCTTGTTTCGCCTTCGGCGAGTTACTTGATAAAGCCCCAAGTAACCAAGGGCTTGTGCTCCTGGTTGGGCTCCTCCTCCGTCGGAGTACCCTCACTCCGACGACGCTCCGTGGGCCCGCGCCGAACGGGCATCCATGTCCTGACGGCGCTCTCGCGGCATCCATGCCGCTCGGCCCACTCCGCGTCGTCTGCGTTCGGCCTGCACCCAAGTCGCGATTGGTGGTGTCTGTGCGTTCTGCGTATGAAGATCAAGAGCAGATCAAGAGCAGATCAAAGGCTTCCCGGCTAAAGCCGGCCCCACTTAGGGCGTGCTGTTTCAACAACCTTTGATCGATCATCGTCGTAACTGACAAAACGCAGTTTTTCTGTAGGAGCCGGCTTGCTGGCGAACGCGGTGGATCAGGTATGAATATATTGCTGACAGAATGCATTCGCCAGCAAGCCGGCTCCTACGGTGAGATCATAGTCACCCAGTGGGACCGGCTTCAGCCGGGAAGCTGTTGCTGTTGCTGTTGCTGTTGCTGTTGCTGAGATCCTGATCTTGATCTCCATACACACAACGCTCAGACGACCCCTATCGCGACTTGGGTGCAGGCTGAACGCAGGTCTCGCGCAGTGGGCCGAGCGGCATGGATGCCGCGAGAGCCGCCCCCCGCCATGGATGGCGGATGGCGGCGGGCCCACGGAGCGGGACCGGAGTGAAGGAACCCGACGAAG
>NZ_DASVUM010000183.1:0-10025 GCF_036387035.1 Pseudomonas sp.
CCGTTGAGTTACCGCTACGACCCGGTAAGCCGCCTTCTCAGCGCCACCAGTCGCCTTGGCACCGAAACCTTCGCCTTCGACCCCGCGAGCAACCTGCTGAACGAAGGCGCCGAACCCGTCCGCCGCCCACTCGACCGCGAACCCACTCGCAACAAATTAGTGGACAACCTGCTGCGCGACTACGCCGGCAACCACCACGAATATGACGAACGCGGCAACCAGATCGAACGCTGGGACAACGCCGTTCGCAGCGACCTGCACTGGGACCTCTTCGATCGCCTCGTGCACTTCCGCGATCCGCGCCTCACCGTCGACTTTGCCTACGACCCGTTGGGACGCCGCCTCTACAAACTCTCCAAAGCGCACCACAAACCACGCCCCGAAGCCGGTAGCTGCTGGAACGAAAACGAACACGCCCGAAAAGAGCGCGAACTCGGCTGCGGCTTCACCCTGTACGGCTGGGACGGCGACAACCTCGCCTGGGAAAGCAGCCCGCCGCCATACGCTGGCGCCTTGGGTCGAACCGTCCACTACGTCCACGAGCCCGACACTTTCGTCCCGGTCGCACAGGCCATCCGTCACGAAACGATTCGTCTTGTCAGCCAGCCAACCTACAGCGGCCGCTACAACATCAAGGAAGACCCGCTTTGGAACTACAAACCGGTCGCGCTGCCGATCGACGTCCTCGCCTGGTACCAATGCGACCACCTCGGCACCCCCCAAGAACTCACCGATCAACACGGAAACAACGCGTGGAGCGCCCAATACAAAGCATGGGGTGAGGTGGAGGAACAGCGCTCGGAGTTCGCCCAACACGTCGGCCTGACCAACTCGATCCGGTTCCAGGGTCAATACCACGACCACGAAACGGGCCTGCACTACAACCGGCATCGATACTATGATCCGAGGGTCGGGCGGTTCATCAGTAAGGATCCGATTGAGCTAGTTGGCGGCCTCAACTTCTACGCCTATGCCCCCAATTCCATAGAATGGACTGATCCGCTAGGCCTCAGTAAAACGCATGGCAGTGCAGGCGCTCAGAACCGTTCTAACAAACCTAACCAAAATACGAAATGTCCGTGCAGAAAAAAATGGGAAATCACACGGTATGATCGGATTTGCGAAGCAAAGCTCAATGGCACAGTAGTTAAATACTATCGCGCGCCAGGGACAGAGATATGGTGGTCAGCAGATACGGAAGGTCACGGGGGGACAGCGTGGAAAATGATGGAGCAAGAAAGCAATAATCTTATTCATGTGCAAGACGCAAACATTTATGGAGACTACATGAACAAGCATAAAGGAAAAACGGGTAGAGTCATGCCGATGAAAGGCATGAAATGTCGGGATGCGAAAGGGGTCGGATCATGATTACCAGCGCTGAAGAGTTTAAGCGATACATCGAAAGCGAGGACGAAGAAGAAAACGGGAAGGCGCTTGATTCAGCATCCGACGAGGTTTGGTTCGACATACTCTTAAAGTACCCGCACCTGTCACGAGATGTTGTTTTTAATCACACCATATCAATAGAAGTGTTAGAGCGACTTTCTCTAAGCGACGACACTAATGTACGTTGGAATATCGCCATGAAGCGAAGGATAAACCGCGTAATTTTTGAACGGCTGGCGCGTGATGTAAACATCAGTGTCCGGCACAGAATTGCGTGTAACCCTAAGGTACCTGCAGATATCTTATTGAAGCTATCGAAAGATGACGATCCTATTGTTGCCGAGGCAGCAAAAAAAAGAATAAGCCTCTAAAGATTTAAGGGACAAGCGGCTCTGACTCCTAAAACTATAAACGCGCATACAGAGGAATAGAAGAGCAATCGGTACGACCGAACTTTTCACAACTAATGTCGTTGGGGTGGATTATGCGAAATAGCACCACCACCCCACGCCAAATTCCAGGGGTGCGCGGAGCTGACTGGCCATGGGGAAAGTGCATGGAAGTGTATAAGCATGATGGTACATGGTTGGCCGATACCGATACCTATGGGGACAACATGAGCAAACAGAAAAAGCAAAATCGGGGGGAACAGCTCCCTTTGACTAAATCTTTAAATACTGGAAAGATAAATGATCACATCTGCTGAAGAATTTATAGCACTACGAAGTAGCACCATCAAGGCGGAATACGATAGGGCAGCGATGGAAGAAGCCCCTCTCTCAGTGTGGCGTGCCGTCCTCAAGAGTTATCCTGATTACATGCGATGGGTTGTACACAACAAAACGGTACCGCTGGAGATTCTTGAAGAGTTGTGCTCCGCCGAGCCTGAAAGTAAACGATTCGTAGCAAGCAAAAGAAAACTGTCGCAGAATCTATTTGAAAGTCTGTCAGAAGATTCCGACTCCGTGGTGAGATGCGGGATAGCCTGCAACAGAAAAACGCCTCTAGACATCCTTGAAAAGCTGTCTCTAGATGAAGATGAGGATGTCGCAGATGCTGCATGGAGAAACTTCGCTTCAAGAAAAAAGTAATAGCTGTACAACAGGTCGAAGGGAACGCCCCCATTTTTTTATTCCGCGCTTGGGGATGAAAGGAGACAGGGCGCTGCCCATGGAGCTGGCAAACACCTTACCAGCAGGGACAGATTGATTCACAGTGAAGCGTTGTAAATAAATCAGTCCCTTATGCAAGTCCCTCATGGACTGTGGGAGCGAGCTTACTGGCGAATACCGTAGTTCAGGCAGTGAGAATGTTGATGGGCAATCCGGCCGCTTCGTGAGCAACTCCACCCCACATTTATCGCGTCTCCTTAGGCGTCGCCTGCCCCATGCAGCGCATCGCCTGATTCTTTTCATTAACCAGCACGCCAGTCAGTCCTTTATGCGTAGTGTCAAACAGCACCATCACTCTTTTAACGTATTGGCCGACTTGCGGCGCCGGTTCCAGCGCCGCTTTGTAATCCTCCTTCGGGCAGCGTCTTGAGCATGGTGAATGAGCACAGCTGCAGGGCGTCCTCGGGTTTGGCGAAGTGCAGGAAGCCGTAAAACAAGAGCACCCCGACCGTCCCGAAAATGCAGGCGACTCCGGTGGGTATCTGGGGGGACGCGATCGGCGTCGTTAATCATCATCACTCGTGCGTCGGCGGTTGAGACGAAGGCGCTGCCTTACCGGTTTGAGGATCAGGGTAATTCGGAATCTCCCCCAGTCGACGCAGCCCGTTGAAGTGCTGCGGATCATCAAGATAGCGGACCATGACTTCGCGCCAGGTCGGGTCGCCGAAGGTCTGCACGTGGGGCCCGCGGGTCAGTTGCAGCACGCGCGGCGGCGGTGCGGCCTGATACAGGCTGATGCCGTTGTGCAGCGGCACCTGCGTGTCATCCAGGCTCTGGAACAACAGCATCGGCGTGCCCTTGAGCTGGGGCATGCCGTTGATGGCGCTGTCGCTGTCCGGTATTACCCACGACAAGGGGCGTTTGAAAGGCCAGGTCAGCCAGGAGGTGCCAAGGGTGTAACGCGCGACTTCGCGATAGCTCGCCGGCACGCCATCGAGCACCAGCGCCTTGACCCGCTCGCGCTGCTGCGGATGCTCGGACAGGTAATGCACCGCGAGCGCGCCGCCGATACTTTGTCCCAGCACCACAAGCGGCTGGCCTTGCACCTCGGGCGCTTTGTTCAGCCAGTCGAAGGCGGCGTCGATGTCCTGATAAATCGCCGGCAGACTGGGCTCGCCTTCGGACCGGCCATAGCCGCGGTAGTCCACCAGCAGCACTTGATAGCCCTGCTCCGGCAACCACCAGCTTCCCGCCAGATGCCACGCCATATTGCCGCCATTGCCATGCAGGTGCAGCACCGTGCCCTTCACCGGTACGCCAGGCTTTGCCGGCAGAAACCACGCGTTCAGCTTCGTGCCGTCGGCCGCCGTCAGGGTGATGTCGCGCCATGCCAGGTGGGCTTTGTCCGGCGTTAGCGGCAGACCGCGTTCAGGGTAGAACAGCAATTCGCTGCAGCCGCTGAGGGAGAACACCAGGAGCAAGGTAAGAAGACGCTTCAAGCGATGTCCTTCAGTTCACGATATGGGTCACGGTATAAAAACCGTGGGAGCCGGCTTGCTGGGGAAGGCGTTGGGTCAGCTACGCACATGTCGAATGAACTGACGCTCTCGCCAGCAAGCCCGCTCCTACAGGGTCCCGTTAAACGCGGACGCATCAGAGGATGTTCGAATAATCCGCTTCGATCCGGTCCAGGCTCAGGTGGTTGAGGAAGTTGGAGAAGCACATCCACGCCGACAGCGCATTCATGTCACGGAACTGATCGGGCAGGTATTTGGGCGGCACCACCAGCCCTTCGTCCACCAACTGGCGCAACGTGCGCATGTCCTCCAGCGTGGTCTTACCGCAGAACAGCAGCGGAACCTGCTCCAGTTTGCCCTTTCTCACGGCCAACTGAATGTAGTTGTAAACCATGATGAAGCCTTTGAGATAAGACAAATCCTTGGTGAATGGCAGCCCATTCGGCACCGAGCCCCGGAACACGCGACTGGCGTTGCCGTAGCTTTCCGACATGCCGAAACCTTGCTCGCGATAGAAGTCGAAGACCTGTAAAAAGTCAGCGCCCTCCTCGGCCATATGAATGGCGCGGGTGCGGTTGGTCAGCTTGCGCAGGCGGCTCGGGTAGGAGGCAAAACCGATGATCTCCATCAGAATCGCCAGCCCTTCCTGGGTCACCGTCGAGGACGGCGGGCCCTTGGACAGAAAGGTGCAGATCGGCTGATTCTGCCCGTTGAGCGTAGTGCCGACGTGGACCAGGCCTTCGTGGACTTCGAGCGCACGAACGTCGCGCTCGTTGAACATCGCGTCGCTGCGAATCTTGATGTAGTCGGCGCCGGCCGCAGCGTCCGCCACGATGCCATCGGACTCGAACACCCGGATCGTCTCCTCGGCTTCTCCGAACGTACGATTGAGCCGGGTTTGCAGCATGGCGACGGCGTCTTTTGCCGTCAGGGTTTTCGGCTCATCCTTGAGGTCACCGCGCCCGGCGATGTTGTTCAGGTAATCGGACAGCATCATGCCGAGGTCAGAGAGCGTCGGGTCGCCGGCGTGGAAGGCATCGGACGCCGCGCCATACAGCTCCTGTGAGATCAGTCCGAAGTCCGGGGTGCCGCGTGCTTCGAGCATGCGGATGACCATCCGGTACTCCTTGCACATGCGCCGCATGATTTGCCCCACTGGGTTGAACTGGCCCAACTGGCGAGTGATATCACGTTCGATGTTCTGGAATTCCAGCTTGACCGCACCGGAATCAAAGCCCAACGGCCGGTTCTCGTAATAGGCGCGATCGATTGCCGGCAGCTGTTTGCCCTTGCCTTCGAGAAACGCTTTGCGGACGTTGTCATCCCACTTCACGGCATCAAGGACTCGAATCGGCGTCTGCGCCAACACGATACGATCGGACAACGTGCGAATAGTCTGTTGGTATTCGTCCACCCGGTACCCCTTATTGAACCGTTGCGCTATTTGGTCATGCGCTGATAGTGAGCAGCTGCAAGAAAGACGTCGGAGTTGGCCGGATCGTCGAGGTAAGCGAAGACCTTGTCCATCGGGCTTGAGATCAGCATTCCGTCACCCTTTTCAGTATCGACTCGCTCGCCTTCCAGGACTTTCTGGCCAACCAGCTGCTGAAAACGCTCCAGATCGAGGTCATAGACCACCAGTTCGTCGGCGCCGTTCTCGCTTTCCACGAGATCGAACCCGGCGATGACGTAATTGGCACCGTATTTCGCCGGCAATGCGGCCGACACGTACCAGCGGCTGCCGTGCCGCGACACGGTGAAGGCGTATTCGTCACGGTTCTTGCGGTCGCCCTTGCGGTAGCTGACCGCCTTGTAGCGGTCAGGGCCGGCGCGGCTGATTTCCAGCTCGAGCGGTTCACCCCAGGCATTCTTGCTGCTCCAGGTGCCGAGCAATTTGGGCGGGGCGGTGTTGCTGACCGGAATCGGGTCCTTGAACGTCACCAGGCATCCGCTCAACAGCGCGAACGACATGGCGAGCAGTACGCTCCAGACTCTCATCGGGTTCTCCTTGAGGTATCAGCCAGCCAGCGGCTTGGCGGTGCCCAGTACCAGATGCATCTGGCGAGTAAGAATAGCGAGCATTTCTTCGTCTGCGCCGGGCCGAGGCCCGTTAAGCAGCCCCTGATATTCCATCCGGCAGATGAGCCCCGTCAACACTTGGGCATCCAGTTGCGGCTGAACCGACCCCATGACTTCGAGAAACTGGGCACTGCCCTGCAACAAAATCTGTTGGTGGGCACTCACCAGCGGCGCCAGCCGCGGGTTGATCAACGCTTCGAGCTGGAACGCGTGCTCGGCAATGAGCTGCTCGCGACGGGTCAGCAATTGATGACGCACGTACTCCATGGTCATGCGCGCGATCTCGTCGGCCAGCCGGGCGCGGGCATCGGCGGTTCCGTCATTGCGCGCGACCATTTCGCGCAGCACCGCCTCGGTGTTGGTCCACAGCTTGGCCATGTACGCCGCGCTGCGTTCAACGTATTGAGAGAAGGCATCGGTGAGCAGGTCATCGATGTCCTTGAAGTAGTAGGTGGTCGCGGAGAGCGGCACTTGCGCTTCGGCGGCCACTGCGCGATGACGCACAGCCCGCACGCCGTCACGAATGACGATGCGCATGGCAGCATCGAGAATCTGCTGACGACGCTGTTCACTTCCCTGCCGACTCGCCTTGCGGCCCTGGTACTTGACACTCTGCGCGACTGCCGTGGCCAGGCCAGCGGCTCAGTTTTGAGCGAGGGTGCGGTTCACGACGGGGTTTCCTTTTTGAATGACTGGCAGATGCCGGCGTCCGTGGGAGCGTGGCTTGTCCCGCGATGGGCGGGGACCCGTCGTAAACCCTGAGCATACGGTTTGTCTGATACACCGCATTCACCGGTTTTGCGACGACTGCGTCGCCGATCGCGGGACAAGCCACGCTCCTACCGTTGGCCTGCGTGACTTTACGCACAAAAAAAAAGCCGCCCTGCGCAGGCGGCTTCCTTTTTACATCATTTACGCCTGAGGCCGCATGTGCGGGAACAGGATGACGTCACGGATGGACGGGGAATTGGTCAGCAGCATGACCAGACGGTCGATGCCGATGCCCTCGCCCGCCGTTGGCGGCATGCCGTATTCCAGCGCACGGACGAAGTCTGCGTCGTAGTGCATGGCTTCGTCATCGCCCGCGTCCTTGTCCGCCACCTGAGCCATGAAACGCTCGGCCTGGTCTTCCGCGTCGTTGAGCTCGGAATAGGCGTTGGCGATTTCGCGGCCACCAATGAACAGCTCGAAGCGATCGGTGACGTTCGGGTTGTCATCGTTGCGACGGGCCAGCGGCGACACTTCGAACGGGTACTGGGTGATGAAGTGCGGCTGCTCCAGCTTGTGCTCGACCAGCTCTTCGAAAATCATCACCTGCAGCTTGCCCAGGCCTTCGAAGCCCAGGACCTTGGCGCCGGCTTTCTTCGCGATGGCACGGGCCTTGTCGATGTCATTCAGGTCGTCGGCGGTCAGCTCGGGGTTGTACTTGAGGATCGAGTCGAACACCGACAGACGCACGAACGGCTCGCCGAAGTGGAACACCTTGTCGCCGTACGGCACGTCGGTGCTGCCGAGGACCAGCTGGGCCAGCTCGCGGAACAGCTCTTCGGTCAGGTCCATGTTGTCTTCGTAATCGGCATAAGCCTGGTAAAACTCGAGCATGGTGAACTCGGGGTTGTGCCGGGTCGAAACGCCTTCGTTACGGAAGTTGCGGTTGATCTCGAACACTTTCTCGAACCCGCCCACAACCAGACGCTTGAGGTACAGCTCAGGCGCGATGCGCAGGAACATTTCCAGGTCCAGCGCGTTGTGGTGAGTTTCGAACGGCTTGGCCGCGGCCCCGCCCGGAATGGTCTGCAGCATCGGTGTTTCGACTTCCAGGAAGTCGCGCTGCATCAGGAAGCTGCGGATATGAGCAATGACTTGCGAGCGAACGCGGAAGGTTTCGCGCACGTCTTCGTTGACGATCAGGTCGACGTAGCGCTGACGATAACGCTGCTCGGTGTCGGTCAGGCCGTGATGCTTGTCGGGCAGCGGACGCAGGGACTTGGTCAGCAGGCGGACGGTGGTCATCTCGACGTACAGGTCGCCCTTGCCGGAACGGGCCAGGGTGCCTTCGGCGGCGATGATGTCGCCCATGTCCCAGGTCTTCACCGAGGCCAGGGTTTCTTCCGACAGAGTCTTGCGGTTGACATAGACCTGGATGCGACCGGTCATGTCCTGGATCACCATGAACGAGCCACGGTTGAGCATGATGCGCCCGGCAACCTTGACCGGAATCGCCGCTTCAGCCAGCTCTTCCTTGGTCTTGTCCGCGTACTGTTTCTGCAGGTCGTTGCAGTAGCTGTCGCGACGGAAGTCGTTCGGGAAGGCATTGCCCTTGGCGCGCTCGGCTGCAAGTTTTTCCTTGCGCAGGGCGATCAGGGTGTTTTCTTCCTGTTGCTGGGCTTGCGGGTCGAGTTGTTGGTCGCTCATGTCTTGATTATCCATCACAGGTTCGTGGCCCTTCGTCTGGCCGGAATGCGCGACGAAGGATCGCGGGCCGCGACGTCATGATGACGTGTCCGACCCGCAACAGTGGTGTGGCGATTACAGCCCTTGCTTGAGGCTCGCGATCAGGTATTCGTCGATGTCGCCATCGAGCACCTTGTCGCAGTCGCTGCGTTCGACGCTGGTACGCAGGTCCTTGATGCGCGAAGCATCGAGCACGTACGAACGGATCTGGTGACCCCAGCCGATATCCGACTTGGTGTCTTCCAGCGCTTG
Organism: Pseudomonas sp.; assembly: GCF_036387035.1. Lineage (GTDB taxonomy): Bacteria > Pseudomonadota > Gammaproteobacteria > Pseudomonadales > Pseudomonadaceae > Aquipseudomonas. The sequence continues at coordinate 8,804 of NZ_DASVUM010000183.1, forward strand.
CGAGGCCGCGTTGCGCTTCTGCACTTCCTGCTCATACAAGCGCGCCCGCAGCATTTTCATGGCGGTGTCTTTGTTGGCGTGCTGGGAGCGCTCGTTCTGGCAGCTGACCACGGTGTTGGTCGGAACGTGGGTGATCCGCACCGCCGAGTCAGTGGTGTTTACGTGCTGACCACCGGCACCCGAGGAGCGGTAGGTGTCAATGCGCAGGTCCGAGGGATTGATGTCGATCTCGATGTTGTCATCGATTTCGGGCGACACGAACACGGCCGAGAACGAGGTGTGGCGGCGGTTGCCGGAGTCGAACGGACTCTTGCGGACCAGACGGTGAACGCCGATTTCGGTGCGCAGCCAGCCGAATGCGTACTCGCCCTTGATGTGTACTGTGGCGCCTTTGATACCGGCGACCTCACCGGCCGACAGTTCCATGATGGTCGCGTCGAAGCCGCGCTTGTCGGCCCAGCGCAGGTACATGCGCAGCAGGATGTTCGCCCAATCCTGGGCTTCGGTGCCGCCGGAGCCGGCCTGGATGTCCAGGTAAGCGTTGTTCTGGTCCATCTCGCCGCTGAACATGCGACGGAATTCCAGCTTTTCCAGCGACTCGCGCAAACGCTCGACTTCAGCCGCGACGTCATCGACAGCGGCCTGGTCTTCTTCCTCCGCGGACATCAACAGCAGGTCTTTGGCGTCCACCAGGCCGGTGCTCATTTCGTCGAGGGTGTCGACGATCTGCGCCAGCAGCGAACGCTCACGGCCCAGTTCCTGGGCGTAAGACGGGTTGTTCCAGACGTTTGGATCTTCGAGCTCGCGGTTAACTTCGGTCAGACGATCATGTTTGTGATCGTAGTCAAAGATACCCCCGAATGGTTTCGGAGCGCTCGGACAGGTCCTTGATGCTGTTTAGGATCGGGTTGATTTCCATGGTGGGCAGCACTCGCAGGCGATTTTCACAAAGCCGGCGAGTATAGCGCAGGCAAACCCCCGATGGCAGTCCGTTGGGCAGGGTAGAGTCGCGTTGGCGTTCCCGGCCGGGACCCGGCGCGGGGATTGCTGGAACGCGCAGGAATGCAGACTCCCGCCCTACCCGACCGCCACCTGATTGCGCCCATTGTGCTTGGCCGCATACAGCCCCTGGTCGGCGGTCTGAATCAACTGGCGACTGTGACTGCCCACCTGCGGCACGACGGTCGCCAGGCCGATGCTGACGGTCAGGCTCGAACCCTGG
>NZ_DASVUM010000184.1:0-6103 GCF_036387035.1 Pseudomonas sp.
GCCATTGGCCTGTTCGCAGCGATTCCTGCGGTCATCGCATACAACCGTTTCGCCGCTCGTGGCGAGAACCTGATCGGTCGTTACTACACATTCGCCGACGAGTTCCAGGCGATCCTGCACCGCAAAGTGCACACCAGCGAAGAATAAGCAGGTATTTCCCAATGGCTTTAATCGCTCGCGGCCGACGCAACAAGCGCAAGCCGGTCGCCGAAATGAACGTAGTGCCGTACATCGACGTGATGCTGGTGCTGCTGGTCATCTTCATGGTGACGGCTCCGATGATTAATCAGGGCGTGAAAGTTGATCTGCCCAAGGTCTCCAGCGAGGCTTTGCCGCAGGACAACAACAATCAGGTCCTGACGATCTCGATCAAGGCTGACAAGACCTACTACTGGAACCTTGGCAGCGAAGTCGACACCGACAAGCAAATGGACAAGGCAATGACGTTGCCGCAACTGACCAGCGCGGTGACCAAAATCATCGCGGCCGGTCGTGACGCCGGCAAGCAGACGCAAGTGTTCATCCGTGGCGACAAGACCGTCGACTATGGCGCTGTCATGGGCACGATGGGTGGATTGCAGAAGGCCGGGGTCGGGAATGTTGGTCTGATTACCGAGGCCCCCTGATGCAGCCGATTCGAGAGCCGTCCGCCTCGGAAAGCTACTTCTGGCCGTCCGTCTGGGCGGTGGGACTGCACGTCCTGATTTTTGGTTTGTTGTTCGTCAGCTTTGCGATGACGCCTGAGCTCCCTGAAGCCAAACCCATTGTTCAGGCCACGCTCTATCAGTTGAAATCAAAAAGTCAGGCAACCACCCAGACCAACCAGAAGCTTGCCGGTGAGGCGAAGAAATCCGCTGCTCGACAAACCGAAGTCGAGCAGATGGAGCAGAAAAAAGTTGAGCAAGAGGCGGTGAAAGCGGCGGAACAAAAGAAAGCCGATGCCGCTCAAAAAGCCGAAGAACAAAAGGCCGAGGAAGCGAAGAAGGCTGACGACGCCAAAAAAGCCGACGACGCGAAGAAAGCTGCGGAAGACGCCAAGAAAGCCGAAGCCAAAAAAGCGGATGACGCGAAGAAAACCGCCGAAGAGAAACAATTGGCTGATATAGCCAAGAAGAAAGCTGAAGACGACGCGAAGAAGAAAGCCGAGGAAGACGCCAAGCGCGCGGCCGCCGAGGAAGCCAAGAAACAGGCTGCCGAGGACGCGAAGAAGCAGGCTGCTGACGACGCCAAGAAAAAAGCTGCGGAAGACGCCAAGAAGAAAGCGGCTGAGGATGCCAAGAAGAAGGCGACCGAAGACGCGAAGAAGAAAGCCCAGGACGCTGCTCGCAAGTCCGCGGAAGACAAGAAGGCGCAAGCACTGGCCGACCTGCTTTCCGACAAGCCGGAACGCCAACAGGCACTGGCAGATGAGCGCGGAGACGAAGTGGCCGGTAGCTTCGATGACTTGATTCGCTCGCGGGCGGCTGAAGGCTGGGCACGCCCACCTTCTGCGCGCAAGGGCATGACAGTCGTCTTGCAGATCAATATGTTGCCGGACGGCACTGTGACTTCGGTCAGCGTCAGCAAGTCCAGCGGCGACGGTCCTTTCGACAGTTCAGCAGTAGCGGCGGTCAAGAATATTGGTCGTTTGACAGAGATGCAGGGGATGAAGCCTTCGGACTTCGCACCTTACCGTTCATTCAAGATGACATTCACACCTGAGGACCTAGCCTTGTGATTAACCTTCTTCGAGGAATGCTTGTCGTTCTGTGTTGCGCAGCGGGTTTCGCCGCTGCCGACGAAAAGAACATTCTGGTAACAAGCGGCAGTGACCGCGCCACGCCTATTGCGGTCGTGCCGTTTGGTTTGCAGGGCGGCAGCGTACTGCCGGAAGACATGGCCAAGATCATCGGCAGCGACCTGCAGAACTCGGGTTACTACTCGCCGATTCCAAAGGAAAACATGATCAGCCAGCCGAGCCAGGCGAGCGAAGTCATCTTTCGTGACTGGAAAGCGCTGGGTGCGCAATATGTGATGGTTGGCAGCATTGTTCCTTCGGGCGGTCGCCTGCAGGTTCAATACGCGCTGTTTAACGTTGCCACCGAGCAGCAGGTCCTGACCGGTAATGTTTCAGGCACTGCTGACCAGTTGCGTGACATGTCGCACTATATTGCTGACCAGTCTTTCGAGAAGCTGACCGGCATCAAGGGTGCGTTTTCCACTCGCATGCTGTACGTCACAGCTGAACGTTTCTCTACCGACAACACGCGCTACACGCTCCAGCGCTCGGACTATGACGGCGCACGCGCTGTCACGTTGCTGCAATCGCGCGAGCCGATCCTGTCACCACGCTTTGCGCCAGACGGCAAGCGCATCGCCTACGTGTCGTTCGAACAGAAGCGTCCGCGCATCTTTGTTCAGCACATCGACACCGGTCGTCGCGAGCAGATCACCAACTTCGAAGGCCTGAACGGCGCGCCTGCCTGGTCTCCGGACGGCAGCAAGCTGGCCATGGTGTTGTCCAAAGACGGCAACCCGGAAATCTATGTAATGAATCTGGCGTCGCGTCAGCTGTCACGCGTGACCAATGATTCTTCCATTGATACCGAACCGTTTTTTGGTAAAGACGGCTCGACGCTTTACTTCACGTCCGATCGGGGCGGCAAGCCACAAATTTATAAAACCAGTATTAATGGCGGGGGGGCAGAGCGCGTTACTTTCATCGGTAACTACAATGCAAACCCTAAGTTATCGGCGGATGAAAAGACGCTGGTGATGATCCATCGTCAGGATGGCTTCACCAACTTCAAGGTCGCGGCTCAGGATTTGCAACGCGGTAGCGTAAAAATCCTCACAGACAGCAACCTTGATGAGTCGCCTACTGTTGCGCCTAACGGCACCATGGTAATCTACGCCACCCGCCAGCAGGGCCGGGGAGTCTTGATGCTCGTGTCCATTAACGGACGCGTAAGGCTCCCGCTTCCTACCGCTCAAGGCGAAGTCAGAGAACCTTCCTGGTCCCCTTACCTGAACTGACGCGGCGCTTTACGTTGTACTTAACACACTTGGGGTTCATTAGGAGTTTTACGATGGAAATGCTGAAGTTTGGTAAATTTGCTGCGCTGGCTCTGGCCATGGCTGTAGCTGTAGGTTGCTCGTCCAAAGGCGGCGACAATGCCGGTGCTGGCGGCGCTGCTGTAGATCCTAACGCTGGTTACGGCGCTAACTCTGGCGCTGTTGATGGCAGCCTGAGCGAAGAAGCTGCTCTGCGCGCTATCACTACTTTCTACTTCGAATACGACAGTTCTGACCTGAAACCAGAAGCCATGCGCGCTCTGGACGTTCACGCCAAAGACCTGAAAGCCAACGGCGCTCGCGTAGTTCTGGAAGGCAACACCGACGAACGCGGTACTCGCGAATACAACTTGGCCCTGGGCGAGCGTCGTGCGAAAGCCGTTCAACGCTACCTGGTTCTGCAAGGCGTTTCGCCAGCTCAGCTGGAAGTCGTTTCCTACGGTGAAGAGCGTCCAGTTGCTACCGGTAACGACGAGCAATCGTGGGCTCAAAACCGTCGCGTCGAACTGCGTAAGTAATTTGACATGCGAACGTGCCGCCGTGCTTTAACCGTTTTGGCTCTCACCCTTCCTCTTGCAGCGATGGGTGCGGTTCCTGTGGTCGATGACAACTCTGGCTCTGCTGGTAGCAGTTATCCGCCGTCGGGTTATGGTACGGCTGGCGCCTACGCCGGAGGTGCGGCTACGACCGCACCTTCGGCGCAAGGTCAGCTGTTCATGCAGTTGCAGCAGATGCAGGACGAGATTTCGCGTTTGCGCGGGATAGTGGAAGTCCAGCAGAACGATATCCAGCAGATGAAGCAAGAAGCGCTGGATCGTTACAAGGATTTGGATTCACGTATCGGAGCTGGCGGCGCACCTGCTGCATCAGCGACCAACAATTCTGCATCCGACGGCGGCGCCAATGCCGGCGGAGCACCCGTCACCCCTGCTGCACAGGCTCCTCAAGCCAGCAGCGAACCCGGTGATCCAGCGAAAGAAAAGCTCTATTACGACGCTGCCTTCGACCTGATCAAAGCGAAGGATTTCGACAAGGCCAGCCAGGCGTTTGCGGCATTCCTGCGCAAATACCCCAACAGTCAGTACGCGGGCAACGCTCAGTACTGGCTGGGTGAAGTGAATCTGGCCAAAGGCGACTTACAAGGTGCCGGTCAGGCCTTTGCCAAGGTCAGTCAGCTTTACCCAAAGCACGCCAAAGTGCCTGATTCCCTGTACAAGCTGGCGGACGTTGAACGTCGCCTGGGCCACACCGACAAAGTGAAGGGCATCCTTCAGCAAGTCGTCGCCCAATACCCTGGCACTTCAGCTGCTCAGCTGGCACAACGGGACCTGCAGCGCCTCTGATTGCCCGTCAATCTGACCGCTGATTCAAGAAAGCCGCGCATTGCGCGGCTTTCTTCGTTAGAATTCCGCCCCCGAAATTCCGGTATTGATTTCGCTTCTGTGGATTCTGCGTGTGCAGGGTGCACAGAAGTGCCTGACGGAGGCGGATGGCCTGTTTAGCCGTTACGCCCGTGGCCCCTATGCAAGACACATTACGTATCACCGAAGTTTTCTACTCTTTGCAGGGTGAAACGCGGACGGCAGGCTTGCCCACCGTGTTCGTGCGACTCACCGGCTGCCCGTTGCGTTGTGGTTATTGCGACAGCGAGTACGCATTCACTGGCGGAACGATCCAGAGCCTCGATTCCTTGATGGAGCAGGTTGCCAGCTACCGTCCGCGTTATGTTTGCGTGACGGGTGGCGAGCCATTGGCTCAGCCCAACGCCATCCCTTTGCTTAAGCGGCTGTGTGATGCGGGCTACGAGGTCTCATTGGAGACCAGCGGCGCGCTGGACATCTCCAAAGTCGATGCCCGCGTCAGTCGCGTGGTTGATCTGAAAACCCCTGGCTCGAAGGAAGTGACGCGCAATCGATACGAAAACATCGATTTGCTCACCGCCAACGACCAGGTCAAATTCGTCATTTGCTCGCGGGAAGACTACGACTGGGCCGTCTCTAAGATCATTCAATACGGTCTGGAGCGTCGCGCCGGCGAAGTGCTGTTTTCCCCCGTCCACCGTGATCTCAACGTCAGAGACCTGGCCGACTGGATCGTTGCCGATAACCTTCCGGTGCGTCTGCAATTGCAGTTGCACAAAATTCTCTGGGATGACGAGCCGGGGCGCTGAATGAGTGAGCAATCGATGAATGATAAACGAGCGGTAATCCTGCTGTCCGGCGGCCTGGATTCGGCCACCGTGGTGGCGATGGCCAAAGCGGATGGCTTCAGCTGTTACACCATGAGCTTTGACTACGGCCAACGGCACCGCGCCGAACTGCAGGCAGCGGCACGGGTTGCTGCCGATCTCGGCGTCATCGAGCACAAGGTCATCGGCCTTGACCTCAACGGCATCGGCGGCTCCGCACTGACCGACAGCAGCATCGCTGTGCCGGAGACGCCGGGCGAAGGCATCCCGGTCACGTACGTGCCGGCGCGCAATACTGTTTTCCTTTCCCTCGCGCTGGGGTGGGCCGAAGTGCTGGGAGCTCGTGACATCTTCATTGGTGTCAACGCCGTGGATTACTCCGGCTACCCGGATTGCCGTCCCGAATTCGTCGAATCGTTCGAGCGCATGGCCAACCTGGCGACCAAGGCCGGCGTTGAAGGGCAGGGCTTCACCATACAGGCGCCGCTGCAGATGCTCAGCAAAGCGGACATCGTCAAGGCCGGTACCCGTTTGGGCGTGGATTACGGGCTAACGGTTTCCTGCTATCAGGCGGACGAGCAGGGGCGTGCGTGCGGAAAATGCGACAGCTGCCGCCTGCGCGCGGAAGGGTTCGCAGCGGCAGGTGTGACGGACCCGACGCGTTATTTTTAAAATATTTCGTCTCAGGTGTTGAATTACTGTGAAATATCAGTAATATACGCGCCACAACGAAGCGGGTCGTTAGCTCAGTTGGTAGAGCAGTTGGCTTTTAACCAATTGGTCGTAGGTTCGAATCCCACACGACCCACCATTTCGAAAATCTGGAAGGCCCATGAGAATGCGGATTTCCAGATTTTTTTT
>NZ_DASVUM010000185.1:0-11812 GCF_036387035.1 Pseudomonas sp.
TGGGTGCAGGCTGAACGCAGGTCTCGCGCAGTGGGCCGAGCGGCATGGATGCCGCGAGAGCCGCCCCCCGCCATGGATGGCGGATGGCGGCGGGCCCACGGAGCGGGACCGGAGTGAAGGAACCCGACGAAGTCGGGCCAAACCAGTAGCAAGCACCCTTGGTTACTTGGGGATGGTGCGACTTTCGACTTTTCCAAGTAACTCGCCGAAGGCGAAACAGTCTGCCCCCAGGCAGACGCATTTGATCTTCAAGCTTGTGAAACCAAGCCCGCCAAAGGCGAAACATCTGCCGTTAGGCAGATGCTCTATAAAGCGATATTGACGCAAACCACAATCTGGTGTCTCCTGAAACCGGTTTCAGAGCGCCAACCGCTCTCCCCATCCGCCTGCTGATAAATCCAATAAGGGTCAGGCCGTGAACAGCATTTCCACCCCGACGCGCGCACGCGTCACCATGAACGACGTTGCCGACCTCGCCGGCGTCTCCAAGGCCAGCGTCTCGCGCTTCATCGGCGACGACCGCCAACTGCTGTCAGAAGCCATCGCCAAACGCATCGAGCACGCCATCGATGCCCTCGGCTATCGCCCCAACCAAATGGCCCGCGGCCTCAAACGGGGTCGCACTCGCCTGATCGGCATGCTCGTCGCCGACATCCGCAACCCCTACTCCATCGCCGTCATGCACGGCGTCGAAACCGCCTGCCGCAAGCACGGCTACAGCCTCGTCGTGTGCAACACCGACCGTGACGATGAACAAGAACGCCTGCACCTCGCCGCCCTGCGCTCGTACAACATCGAAGGGCTGATCGTGAACACCCTTGGCCATCACCTCGATGAGCTGCGCGAACTGCACAGCGAACTGCCGATGGTGTTGGTGGATCGCAAGGTCGATGAACTGCACAGTGATCTGGTCGGCCTCGACAACGTCGCCGCGGTGCGGCAGGCGCTGGATCATCTGCAGGAAGCAGGTTACCGCGACGTGCTGATGGTCACCGAACCCCAGGACGGCACCAGCTCGCGGATCGAGCGCGTCCACGCGTTTAACGCCCAGATTGCCCAGCGCAGCGACCTGCGTGGCCAGGTCTGCGAAACCGGCGAATCGTTGCGCGATGAGTTGCGTCGCTTCATGGCTCAAGACGGCCCGGGCCCCAAAGCGCTGTTCACGGCCAACGGCGTCGCCACCCTGACCGCCACCCGCCAGCTGCATGACCTGGGCTGCCAACTGTTCAACGACATCGGCCTGATTGCCCTCGACGAACTGGACTGGTACCCCCTGGTTGGTGGCGGCATTACCTCGCTGGCGCAACCGACCCATGACATGGGCATCACCGCCTTCGAGTGCCTGCTCAATCGGCTGCGTGGGGATCAGGAGCCGGTGCGTGTGTACGATTTTCCCGCGCAGTTGATCGCGCGAGGCTCGACCCGACGACAGAGCTGACACCGGCGCCCCTATACCGCAGGTCAGACCCAGCACACCGACGCGAACTTTTACCCGATCTGTTCGTTCGAACAAAAATGTAACCGGTTTCAGAGGACAACAACAATGACCCTTCCCCCCGTTGCCATCAGCCTCGGCGCCTTCGGTGCCGATCTCGTACGTGCCCGTGGCCAGGCCAGTTTCATTGCGCTGCTGGTGGACGCCGGCGTCAAGCGCATCGAGTTGCGCGAAGAGCTGTTCAGTCCCGGTCCCGATGACCAGGATTTCCCCGCCCTCGCCCGTGCCATCCAGGCCCAGGGCCTTGAGTGCCTGTACTCGGCGCCCCTTGAACTGTGGCTCGAAGGCGAGAAGCAACCGAACCCCGAACTCCAGCCAACCCTTGAGCGCGCCAGCGCCTGCAGTGCGTTCTGGCTCAAGGTCTCACTGGGCCATTTTGCCGAGCACTGCGATGTGGCGGCGCTGGCCGATGCCCTTGCGCCCTACGATGTTCACTTGCTGGTAGAGAACGATCAGACCGACCAGGGCGGTCGTATCGCGCCCTTTGTGCAGTTCTTCGCGCAGGTCACCGCGCTGCAAATGCCCATCGGCATGACGTTCGACATCGGTAACTGGCGCTGGCAGGAGCAGTCCGCCAGCGACGCCGCTCAACAACTGGGCCGCTACGTTGAATACCTGCACTGCAAGGCGATTACCCTGAATGCCGCAGGCAAGCTCATCGCCGTGCCGCCCGCACCCGCCGATCTGCGCGAATGGGAGGGGCTGGTCAAGCACATGCCGGTGAACCTGCCCCGTGCGATCGAGTATCCGTTGCAGGGCGCAGACCTGCTGCAGGTGACCCGGGAACAGGTCGGCCTGCTCGCCCGCCTCGGCCAGTCTCACCCGGCACACTCGAACGCCTCGCAAACGGAGGCGCTGAGCCATGTCTGAGATCGATATCCTTTCGTTCGGCGAAACCATGACCATGCTCGTGGCCGAACAAACCGGTGACCTGGCCCAGGTTCGCCACTTTGAGAAACGCATCGCCGGCGCCGACAGCAACGTGGCCATCGGCCTGTCCCGCCTGGGGTTCAAGGTGGCGTGGCTGAGCCGGGTCGGCAACGACTCCATGGGGCGTTTCGTCACCGACAGCCTGGGTCACGAAGGCGTCGACTGCGCTCACGTCACGGTAGACACCGCCCATCCCACGGGTTTTCAGTTCAAGTCACTGGAAATGGACGGCGCCGACCCGGTGGTCGAGTACTTCCGTCGCGGCTCGGCGGCCAGTCACCTGTCGGTCAACGACATTGTCCCCGAACTGCTCAAGGCGCGGCACCTGCACGCCACCGGCATCCCGGCGGCGCTGTCCGACAGCTGCCGGGAGCTTTCCCACGTACTGATGACGCAAATGCGCGAAGCCGGTCGCAGCGTGTCCTTCGACCCCAACTTGCGGCCTTCACTGTGGTCGAGCCAGGCGACGATGATCCGTGAAGTGAATCACCTCGCCAGCCACGCCCACTGGGTCATGCCGGGCCTCGCCGAAGGCGAGTTGCTCACCGGCTACGACACCCCGGCCGACATCGCCCGCTTCTATCTGGACATGGGCGTCGAGGCGGTGATCATCAAACTCGGGGCCAAGGGCGCGTATTACCGTACCCGGCTTGCCGAAGCCTTCGTCCCTGGCGTGCCGGTCGCCAACGTCGTCGACACCGTGGGCGCAGGCGATGGCTTTGCGGTCGGCGTGATCAGTGCGCTGCTGGAAAACCTCGGCTTCGAACAGGCCACCGCCCGTGGCAACTGGATCGGCAGCCAGGCCGTACAAAGCCGTGGCGACATGGAAGGCCTGCCCACCCGCGATGCGCTCGATGCCGCCCAGGCCGCGGCAGACGCGCGACGACAGAGCGCCTGATTCCTCGCTTTCACACACCGAACCTTCATCACCTGCTGCGACAAAAACAACATGCTCAGGGAGCCTGAAATGGAAAAGCTGCTCGAATCCGTCAAACACGCCGGCCTCAAACGTCGCTGGCTGTTGATCATGCCCATCGTCTTCATCACTTACAGCCTGGCGTACCTGGACCGCGCCAACTACGGTTTCGCCGCCGCCTCAGGCATGGCGGAAGACCTGCACATCACCCCCGGCATGTCCTCGTTGCTGGGTGCGTTGTTCTTCCTTGGTTACTTCTTCTTCCAGGTCCCTGGCGCCATCTACGCGCAGAAGAAGAGCGTTAAAAAGCTGATCTTCGTCAGCCTGATTCTCTGGGGCGGCCTGGCCACCCTGACCGGCATTGTCTCCAACGCCTACATGCTGATCGGCATCCGCTTCATGCTCGGCGTGGTCGAGGCCGCCGTGATGCCGGCCATGCTGGTGTACCTCTGCTACTGGTTCACCAAGGCCGAACGCTCGCGGGCCAACACGGTGCTGATCCTTGGCAACCCGGTGACGATGCTGTGGATGTCGGTGGTCTCCGGTTATCTGGTCGCGCATTTCAGCTGGCGTTGGATGTTCATCGTCGAGGGTTTGCCGGCGGTGATTTGGGCGTTCATCTGGTGGCGTCTGGTGGACGAGCGTCCGGCCCAGGCCAAATGGCTGACGGCTGAAGAGAAGACTGAACTGCAAGCGCGCCTGGACGCCGAACAGGTCGGGATCAAGCCGGTGAAAAACTACGCCGAAGCCTTCCGCTCCCCGCGCGTGCTGCTGCTCGCCGCGCAATATTTCTGCTGGAGCATCGGCGTTTACGGCTTCGTGCTGTGGCTGCCGACCATCATCAAGAAAGGCATGCAGATGGACATGGTCGAGGCTGGCTGGCTCTCGGCCCTGCCGTATCTGGCGGCCGTCATCGGCATGGTACTGGTGTCGTGGGCGTCGGATAAAACCCAGAAGCGCAAAGCCTTCGTCTGGCCGCCGCTGTTGCTCGCCGCGGTCGCGTTTTACGGCTCGTATGCGCTGGGCACCGAGCACTTCTGGTGGTCCTACTCGCTGCTGGTGATCGCCGGTGCCTGCATGTACGCGCCGTATGGCCCGTTCTTCGCCATCGTCCCGGAAATCCTCCCGGCCAACGTCGCGGGCGGTGCCATGGCATTGATCAACAGCCTCGGCGCATTGGGCTCATTCGCAGGTTCGTACCTCGTCGGTTACCTGAATGGCGTGACCGGCACCTTGAGCGCTTCGTACCTGTTCATGAGCGGCGCGCTGCTGGTGTCGGTGGTGCTGACGTTGCTGCTCAAGCCGGACAGCAAAGTCAGGCCGCTGAGCGACAAGCCCGGCGTGCGTCCCACGCCTGCCCACTCCTGATCGGGAACCCAGTTAATGACCACCCATGTTGTGCTCTATAAAAAACTCTCGGCGCCACTGATGCAGCGCCTGCAAGCCCAGGCCGAGGTGACGCTGATCGATGATCCGAAATCCAGCGAAGGCCTCGCCCGCTTGCGCGACGCCCTGCCCCACGCCGATGCCTTGCTGGGCGCGAGCGTGAAGCTGGATGCCACCTTGCTGGACCTGGCGCCGAAGCTCAAAGCCGTGTCCAGCGTCTCGGTGGGCGTCGACAATTACGACATTGATTACCTGACGCGGCGCGGCATCCTGCTCACCAACACGCCGGATGTGCTCACCGAAACCACTGCCGACACCGGCTTTGCGCTGATCATGGCCACGGCCCGTCGTGTGGTGGAGCTGGCGAACATGGTCCGCACCGGCCAGTGGAAGCAGAACATCGGGCCGCAGCACTTTGGCTCCGACGTGCATGGCAAGACGCTGGGGATCGTGGGCATGGGTCGGATTGGCGAGGCGCTGGCGCAACGGGGGCATTTCGGCTTCGGCATGCCGGTGATTTACCACAGCCACTCACCCAAGCCTGCGGTGGAAGCGCGCTTTGACGCACGCTATAGGAGCCTCCACGATCTGTTGCGCGAGGCGGACTTCGTCTGCCTGACCGTGCCGCTGACCGCTGAAACCGAAGGGCTGATCGGTGCCGAGCAGTTCGCCCTGATGCGACCCGAGACAATCTTCATCAACATCGCGCGCGGCAAGGTAGTGGACGAGCAGGCGCTGATTGCGGCGCTGCAGAACGGCCAGATCCGAGCGGCCGGGCTGGACGTCTTTGAACAGGAGCCGGTGAACCCGGACTCGCCGCTGTTGAAGATGGACAACGTGGTGGCCACGCCGCACATGGGCTCGGCCACCCATGAGACCCGCGAAGCCATGGCCGAATGCGCCGTGGACAATCTGATCGCCGCCCTGGCGGGCGAACGACCCAAGGACCTGGTCAACCCTGCGGCGTGGCAACATCAAGGACATTGAACTGTAGGCGCCGGCTTGCTGGCGAACCCACTCTGTCAGTCACATCTACAGTGACTGACAGACTGAGTCCGTACGATCGCGGCCCGCAGCAAGCCGGCTTCTGCGGATTCACAGCCTCCGCCGCCGGCGTTAAATCACGAACCGCGCCACCATCGCTTTCAAGTCCACCGCCAGCCGTGACAGCTCATGGCTGGCGGCGCTGGTCTGGTTGGCGCCCGCTGCCGTCTGGGCGGCGAGGTCGCGAATGTTCACCAGATTACGGTCCACTTCCCTCGACACCTGCGCCTGCTCTTCCGATGCGCTGGCGATGACCAGATTGCGCTCGTTGATCTGGGCGATGGCCTCGGTGATCAACTCCAGCGCGTCACCCGCCGAACTCGCCAGGCTCAGCGTCGTGCGGGTGCTGTCGGTATTGCGCGACATGGACTGCACCGCATCGCCGGTCCGGGTCTGAATGCCCGCGACCATCTGTTCAATCTCCGTGGTCGATTGCGCCGTGCGGTGGGCCAGTGCCCGCACCTCGTCGGCGACCACGGCAAAACCGCGACCGGCCTCCCCGGCCCGCGCGGCCTCGATGGCGGCGTTGAGCGCGAGCAGGTTGGTTTGCTCGGCAATCGAACGGATCACGTCCAGCACTTTGCCGATGTCGCGGCCCTGTTCCGCCAGTCCTTCCACCAGCCCGGTGGTGGCTTGAATTTGTTGGGTCATGTCCTGGATCGACTTGACCGTCTCGATCACCCGGTCACGGCCCTGACGCGCGGTGTGGTTGGACTGCTGCGACGCTTCGGACGTCGACACCGCATTACGCGCCACTTCTTCCACGGCCGCGGTCATCTCGTTGACCGCAGTCGCCGCTTGTTCGATCTCGTTATTCTGCTGCTGCAGGCCCCGCGAGGATACTTCTGTCACCGCGCTCAGTTCTTCAGCCGCCGACGCGAGTTGCGTGGAAGAGCCGGCAATCAGTTCGACGGTCTGGCGCAGATTGCGTTGCATAGTCGCCAGGGCGCGCAACAGCTGGGCCGCTTCGTCCTTGCCGTCGACCTCGATGGGCCGGGTCAGATCCCCGGATGCGATCTCTTCGGCGGCGCGCACGGCCCGCGTCATCGGGCTGACGATACTGCGGGTGAGTAGCCAGGCCAGCATGACAGTCAGCAGAACAGCGACGACTGAAACCACGACGATGCCGATGTTCGCCTGATCATATTGCTGTTTGGAAAGCGTCGCGGCATCACTGGCCGCTTGCTTGTTGATTGCGATGAGTTGGTTGATCTGCGTGCCCATCAAATCAGTGGCTTCTTTCATCCGCGTATTGATCATCCCGCGCATATCCTCGATCTTGTCCTGACGGGACAAGTCGAGCACTTTGGCCTGAACATCGAGAAAGATGGCAAGCGTTGCATCAAACTGTTTGAACAAGGCCAACTCTTCCCCTTCGGCCGGCAACGCGGCGTAGGTTTTCCTGGCGTCCTGCAATTTGCCGATCAAATCGGTGATCCGCGCGTCTGTTTCACGCAGCGACGCCGGCTCACGGTTTACAAGGGTTCGGAACGAGGTGATGCGCAACCGCAATGTGTTCTCCAGCATCGCGCTCAAGCTGGCGATGCTGGGTAATTGGTTGGACTCCATGTCGACGGTGGCCAGGCGAATCACGGCCATCCGGTTGACCGAGAACACGCTCAAGCCTATGACCAGTGCGGCAATGAAAGCGAATCCCAGGAATGCGCGAGGCGCAATGTTCATGTTTCTTATCGACATGGATGATCTCTCTGAAAGGCTAATGCTGCGCCGAGTCTTTTTATTGACGCTTGCCCTACTATCGGCAGGGCACTCACTTTCATGTGGGCACTTTAGGCGTTTTCATGAATATATTTATTACCGGTCTTTCCCCAAGGACTTTTTATAGCGCTATATCGATTCAGCTTTATCAAAACTTTATAAGTCGATATAAGCCGATGTGACCGAGATCAACGAAACGTGGAGTTCTTAATTCTGTAGGATTTTTTTCCCGACACTGTCAGAACGCGGTGCTACCTTTAATTGACTCGTGGTCTGCTGGCCAGCCTGTCTCAAGCGACGTCTCGATCGCTGCGGGCGCCTGATCAGACCAGCCGTTTCCCCGCCCTGCGGAGCGTGTGAAGTGCTCGATTGAACGAGGTGGGTCCATGAATAAAGTGACATTTCCGAACGCCTGCCAACTGATGCGCTGGCATTTTCATCCCGTAGGCTTTGAAGCCAACATGGATGCGCCTGGCAGCATGGTGGCCCGTCTGTTTGACCGGGCCAGCGGCGAGACCGTGATCGCCATCGCCGCCATTCCCTGCGCCACCGTGATGAACGCCACGGATGTAGAGCGCATCATCGAGGCCATCGAACTGGAGGTCGAGACCTTCATCCCGAGGCGCGCGCAGTACCTTAATCGGGCCTGAGCAGCTGACCGTCTCACCTCATTCGGCCGAGACATTTCCCCTGCAGTCGTCGAAGAAAGGCTTGTCCCCCGCGACCCGCGCCGAAGCGCGCGCCAGGCTCGTGTCATCGCCGCCCGCGGCGTCAATGAACCAGTAACAATGGCGAACGGCTCGGGTGATAGCCACGTAGGCCAGGCGCAACACCTCGTCCTTCTGCGCGTTGTCGAACGCTTCCAGATCCCCTTCCCGACCCAGACCCGCCAACTGATAGACCTGATTCTTATACGGCGACTGGGTCAAATGCTGACAGTCGCCGAGCAGAAACACCGCGTCGGCCTGCAGACCCTTGGCGCTGTGATACGTCAGCTGCTTGAAACGACGATCCTGGAGCGGTAACGCGTAATCGGCATCGGCGAGGGCCTGCAGCGCTTCCGGCAAGCGGCTGCGTTCGCTGCCTTTGCGATAGAGCAACAGCACCGAGTCACCGGCGTTGTAGTGCTCGGTCAGGCTGGCCAGCAAACGGTCGTCATCGCGGTCCAGCACCGTCACCGGCACAAGCTCTTGCTCCGGGCCGCTGGCTCTGGCTTTCTTGCCACTGATGGCTGGCGCGGCACGCACGATGTGTTCGGCGGCGTCAATAATGTGCTGGTGGCTGCGGAAGTTGTCGCTGAGCATGACCTTGGTGGTCGCAGGCGAGGCAAACTCCTTGGGAAACTCCATGAAAAACTTCGGCGAACTGCCGCGCCAGCCATAGATCGATTGCCAGTCATCCCCCACGCAGAGCAGCGATGACCGCTGCGCACCACGCCCGACATGCAGCGCCGGACCGCGGCTGCGGATCTCGCGCAGACTGGCGCGGATCCACGAAACGATCTGCGGCGAGACGTCCTGAAACTCATCGATCATCAGATGCGAGAGCGGTCTCAGGCCCGCATCGCTGACCAGCTTGAGGTTTTCCGGGGAGTTTTCGCCGAACAGCGAGAACATCCGGTTGTAGGTCATGACCGGCGGCGACTGATCCAGCAGGTGATTTTCGAACGCCTTCCAGAACAGACTCAGCGCTTCAAAGAAGAACCGGTCCGGGTCCTGATCGGAGAAACTCATCTGCGCCACGGCGTCCGGCACGTCCAGGCCCAGGTTTTCGATGAAACTGGCGGCACCGACGAAACAGTCCAGTAGCGGCCCTGCGCTCAACTCGCCCTTAAGCTTGTATTCGAAGCCCGGACCCGCCACTGCCGCCCCAGACAGTGACTGCATCATGCCGCGCGAGGCCTGGTAGTTTTCCAGCCAGATGACCGGCTTGCGGCAGAACGCCTGGAACAACGTACGTTTGATTACCCACTCCGCCCACACCGGCAGCTTGGCGTCCGGCCGGCGCAGGTGTTGATCTTCGCCGGGATCAAAGCCCAGCACGATCCAGGCATCGAGTTCCGCCGCGTACCCGTGAACATGGAACGTCAGGCCACTGACCTCGACGGTCTGGCGCATCGGCTCGACGCCCTGAATCGGCCAGGCACCGGCCCGAATCCACAGGTCCTCGATGACGTCGCACAGCTCTTCGTCGCGCCTGGATGACAAGCCCATCACGGTGATGCGCTTTTGCACGTCCGGGTGGTCGCGGTCCAGTTCCTTGAGTTGCAGGGACTGCCGGTACAACGGCGCCATGACCTCGCGAAAGCGCGGACTGGCGGCATAAAGGTCGCGGTAACACAGGTTCAGCTGCTGGCGCTGCGCATCATTGATGCGCAGGTCGAATGGGTTGCTGTCAGCGCTGTCGTCGAACAACTGGCCGGACTGACTGCTGAGGTTCTCGAACGCCTGCAGTTGCTCGAAACCCGGCAGGCTGCGCGCCAACGGCAGGATGCGCGAATGAAAGGTGCGCACCACCTCGCGGGCCTGACGCAGGGTCAGTTCATGGCCCCACAGCGCCATGATGTCGATGAGTTTGTTGATGAAATCCTTGCGCGACTCGCGGGTGAAGGTCACCACCGTCATGGCGTCCAGCTCGAAGCCCAGGTAGTGGTTGAGCAGCAGCACGCGCAGCACCAGCGAAGTCGACTTGCCCGCCCCTGCGCCGGCGATCACATACGTCGAGGGCGTGTCGCTGAAAATCATCTTCCACTGGGCCGCGGTGGGCTGCGCATGGGCGGGCAGTTTTTCGGCGACGTCCGCCTTGATGCGTTTTTTCAGCTCGTTCGTCAGCGGCAGGCGCCAGTCATCGAACAGATGATCGTCAACCTGGGGGCCACGGTGTTCAAGGGAACGGGTGTCGCGGATCACCAGCACCTGACGGCCTTCTTCGATGCCATCCAGATGACCTTCGGCGTACCCCTCGTTCATCCCCTCGGCATGACCGTTGAGGTAACCATCCGCATGGCCCTGGTGCCACGAAGGCACGTGCTGCGCCCGCATGCGCGACAAGCCGCTGCCGATGACATAGGCAGCGAGCCGTTTGAAAAAAGGCAGACGTTCTGGGGCGTTCAGGTCGGGCGGCAGCTGATGGGCAGGTTGGCCCGAGGGCTTGGCGGATGATTTGGGGGGTAGCTCGGCGGAAAAATCGTGAGGCACGCGGGCTCCGGGGTATCAACGTTATCGACAGGACGCCTATGGTCGCCCCATTCGTCATTCAGCTCCAGTGAAATGCTTTCCGGTCAGAGAGTTAGCCGATAAAGGGCAAGCGGTTTCAGAGCTCCTACAGCGTGGACCAATCGATTAATCAGATGGTAATTACACAAATCTTACGCTTTTTATCGATACTTACCTGATAGATCATAGGTCCATCGACTGACAAGTCATCACCAGCGGCGCCCTGCCATAGGCCCGGCCCTGCTACGGAGGAACTGATCATGCTGCAACTTCGACCTTTCACATCCCTGGGCGGCGCAGACCACGGCTGGCTGAATGCCCATCACCATTTCTCGTTCGCCAGTTACTACGACGAGAGCCGCATGAACTGGGGCCAGCTGCGGGTCTGGAACGATGACGTGATCGAAGCCGGTACGGGCTTTCCGCGTCACCCTCACCGGGACATGGAGATCATTACGTATGTTCGTGAGGGCGCCATTACTCACGAGGACAGCCTGGGCAACCGGGGCCGCACCGAAGCGGGCGACGTGCAGGTGATGAGTGCCGGCACGGGTGTTGCGCACAGTGAATACAATCTGGAGTCGAAGGAGACGCGTATTTTCCAGATCTGGATCATGCCGGATGAGGTGGGTGCGCCGCCTTCCTGGGGTGCCAAGCCGTTCCCGAAAGGTGACCGCGAGGGGTTCGTGACGCTGGCAAGCGGCAAGGCGGACGATGATATCGAGCTGCGGATTCGGGCGAATGCCCGGTTGGTGGCGGCGAATCTGAAGGCCGGTGAGACGGCTGAGTACACGCTGGATGCGGGTCGTCGGGCGTATATGGTGCCGGCGACAGGCATCATCGAGGTCAACGGCGTGCGTGCCAAAGCGCGCGACGGTGTGGCGGTGGAGGATGAGCGTGTGTTGCGGGTGACCGCGATTGAAGACAGCGAGATCGTGTTGGTGGATGTCGCTTGAGGTTGTTTTTCAGCAGCGGTGAATCAAGAGCGTCTGCCTAAGGGCAGACGTTTCGCCTTCGGCGAGTTACTTGATAAAGCCCCAACTAACCAAGGGCTTTTGCTCTCGGTTGGGCCCTTCCTTCGTCAGGGTTCCTTCACTCCGGTCTCGC
>NZ_DASVUM010000186.1:0-3812 GCF_036387035.1 Pseudomonas sp.
GTCACGTAAACCATGGTGATGTTGAACTGCTCGTGAATCTGCTTGAGCTTGCGGCGCAGTTTCCACTTCAGGTGCGGGTCGATCACGGTCAGCGGTTCGTCGAACAGAATCGCCGACACGTCATCACGAACCAGCCCGCGACCCATGGACACTTTCTGTTTTTCGTCAGCGGTGAGGCCTTTGGCTTTTTTCTTCAGCAACGGCTGCAGGTCCAGCACGTCGGCGATTTCCTGCACCTTGATCTTCACCTTCGCTTCCGGCATGCCCTGATTGCGCAGCGGGAACGCGAGGTTGTCGTACACCGTCATGGTGTCGTAGACCACCGGGAACTGGAAAACCTGAGCGATGTTGCGCTCCTCCGGCGACATGTCGTTGACCACGATGGTATCGAACAGGACCTTGCCTTCAGACGGGCTGAGCAGGCCGGAAATGATATTGAGCAGGGTCGACTTGCCGCAGCCGGACGGGCCGAGCAAGGCATAGGCGCCGCCCTGCTCCCAGATGTGGGTCATTTCGCGGATGGCATAGTCTTCAGGGCCGGTCGGATTGGCGCTGTAGCTGTGCGCGAGTTGTTGCAAGCGGATCTCGGCCATCAGGCAACCCTCGCCATGCGCAGGCCCGGCGCCTGGATAAGGCCGCCCTGCTGATCGAATACGAACAGTTTGTGAGTCGGAATGTACACGCGGATCGGCGTATCGACGTCGTACTCGTGGACGCCCGGCAAGTGCAGCACCAGCAAGAAGTGCTCGTTGCGCACATGCAGGAAGGTTTCCGAACCGCTGATTTCGGCGAGTTCGACGGTCACCGCCAGCTCAAGGTCGTCATCATTGGACGGCACCAGGCTCAGGTGGCTCGGGCGCACACCGAAGCGGTATTCGCCGTCGCCGATCTTGCGCAGGTCGACGTTGAGCGGGAAGTGCACGAAGTTGGCGAAGCTGACTTCGTTGCCTTCGATGCGGCCCGGCATCAGGTTGATCGGCGGCTCGGAGAACAATTCAGCGGCCAGCACGGTTTTCGGCTGGTGGTACACCTCGGGCGTACGGCCGCTCTGGATCACGCGGCCTTCGTGCAGAATCGTGGTGGTCCCGCCCAGCGCCAGCGCTTCGTTCGGCTCGGTGGTGGCGTAGATGGCGATGGTGTTGCGCGTCTCGAACAGCTGGCGCATTTCCTGGCGCAGCTCTTCGCGAAGCTTGTAGTCGAGGTTGACCAGCGGCTCGTCGAACAGAATCAGTTCTGCGTCCTTGACCAGCGCCCTCGCCATCGCCGTGCGCTGCTGCTGGCCGCCGGAGAGTTCGAGAGGGTGACGGGGAAGGAATTTCTCGATGCGCAGCATCTTCGCGGTTTCCCGCACGCGGCGATCGATTTCGTCTTTTGACATTTTGGCCTGGCGCAGCGGCGAGGCAATGTTGTCGTAGACGGTCATGCTGGGGTAGTTGATGAACTGCTGATAAACCATCGAGACGTTGCGATGACGCACCGCGACATGGGTGACATCCTTGCCATTCATCAGTACCCGGCCGCTGTCTGGCTTGTCCAGACCGGCCATCAAGCGCATCAGGCTGGTTTTGCCTGATAAGGTGCGCCCCAGCAATACGTTGAATGAGCCGGGTTCGAAGCTCAGCGAAGCATCGTCGATCCAGATCTGACCGTCGACGGCGCGGCTGACGTGCTCAAGCGTGAGAGACATGGCGTGCCCTTTTTATTTGTTTTGTTCGGGGTGTTGCGTGTTTGCCGTATGGCAGGTCATGACATCGGTTGACCGATTGTTGGATAGCGACAATCGTGCCAACCGGCCTACACAGCAGCTAAATAGCTGAAACGCCCGAACTAGAGCAATCGCGACATTCTGCCGCACCGCCTGGCATTCGTTGATGAACATAAATGAACAGGAAAGCTTGAACACCTGAACAAAATGAACATTGACTTTGAACAATCCTGATCAACAATGGGTGGACGTTTTCGAGCAGGGATGCTCTGCCCCGATGGCATCTCGACAACAATAAATAAAAACACTCGGACGGAGCCATTTCATGGCCACACCAGGCGCATCCCCCAGCCACGACACCATCATTCAGGACTCGTGGGCCCGTTGCCGCGAGTTCGGCCTCGACCACCAGTCACGGCCGTCCTTCGGTCGCCTGCCCGATCAACAGGTTTCGCAGCTGCTGGAACGCCATTATTCATTGGTGCAAACCACTCACCAGCAGGTACTGCCCTTCTACGAAAACATCCTGAGCAATTCCAACTGCCTGATCCTGCTCGCCGATCAGCAGGGGCAGGTGCTCAACTCCTGGGGCAACAAGCGCTTTGTCGAGCCGGATCAACAGCCCGGGTTTGTCGCCGGGGCCAGCTGGCTGGAGCAAGGCGCAGGGACCAACGCCATCGGCACGGCGCTGGCCTGTGAACAGGCTGTTCACATTGAACACGATGAACACTTTCTCAAGGCCAACCGCTTCATGACCGGTTCGGCGGCACCGATTTTTGATGCGTCGCGGCGAATGATCGCGGTGCTGGATGTGTCCAGCGACAGCTTCCTGCCGCCGTCCCACACCCTTGGGATGGTCAAAATGATGAGCCAGACCATCGAAAACCGGCTGATCCTCGACCAGTTTCAGCACACCCATTTCCAGCTGGTGTTCAACACCGGCCTGAACAACCTCGACAGCCAGTGGGCCGGGCTGCTGGTGTTCGATGAGAGTGGCCGTGTGCTCTGCGCCAACCGCCGCGCCGACAGTCTGCTGGGCGTCAGCCTGCTGAACGCCAACATCGAAAACCTCTTCAAGTCGCCCATCACCGACCTTCTCGAACAGCTGGAAGGCCAGCCCTTCCCGCTTCAGGCGTCCGGGCACAACCGTTTTCACTGCGTACTGAAGCGGCCGAAGGCGCCGGTGCTCAAGCTCAGAACCGTGCCTGTGCCGGTACCTTCCAGGTCAATCACCGTCGGCGCCATTGAGCCCGGCGTTGGAGATGAGCGGGTTGAGAAAGCCGCGCGTCAGGGCCAGCGTTTGCTGGAAAAAAACGTCCCGCTGCTGATCCTTGGCGAGACGGGCGTGGGCAAGGAAGTGTTCGTCAAAGCCCTGCACCGCGCCAGCTCCCGCGCGGATCAGGCCCTGGTGGCGGTGAACTGCGCGGCGATCCCGTCGGAGCTGGTCGAGGCCGAACTGTTTGGCTACGAAAAAGGGGCGTTCACCGGAGCTCACCATAAAGGCAGCATCGGACTGATCCGCAAGGCGGACAAGGGCACGCTGTTTCTCGACGAGATCGGCGACATGCCGCTGCCGGTTCAGGCGCGTTTGCTCAGGGTTTTGCAGGAACGGTGTGTGCAACCGGTGGGCAGCAGCGAGCTGTATCCGGTGGACATCCGGGTGATTTCCGCCACCCACTGTTCATTGCGCGAACACGTGCAGAACGGGCGGTTTAGGCAGGACCTTTACTACCGCATCAGCGGCCTGAACCTGGAGCTGCCGCCGCTGCGTGATCGCAGCGACAAGCACACGCTGGTACGTGCCATCTGGGAACAGCACCGCGAACCTCAGCAGACCGCAGGCTTTGAGCCGCAAGTAATGGAGCTGTTCGAACGACACCCGTGGCCGGGAAATCTGCGGCAGTTGAGCAACGTGATTCAGGTGGCGTTGGCCCTGGCCGATGATCAGCCGATTTCCACGGAGCATCTGCCGGAGGATTTCTTTGCCGATCTGGCAATGGGCTGCGAGCGCGCAGAGCCCGAGACAGCGTTCCCGCGCAAGGCCGCGCTGGACACGCCGGAAGAGCTGAGCGAGTTGCTGCAGGCCGCAGGCGGGAACATCTCGCAG